>NZ_VFQE01000004.1 GCF_006717095.1 Blastococcus colisei | reverse complement strand
GGCCCGTGGCGTCGTAGTCGGTGTGGGTGTGCGCCGCCCAGCTGGTGTTCCCGTCGTCGGTGGCGAACCAGGTGTCGGTGCGCTTGCCGTCGGTGTCGTAGCCGTAGCCGATGACCCGCCCGTCCGGTGTCTGGGTGGAGGTCAGCAGGTTGCGGTCGTCGTAGCCGTGCTCGGTGGTGCCGCCGGCGTCGGTCTCGGCCTCGAGGTTGCCGGCAAGGTCGTAGGCGTAGGTGAGGAGGCCGCCGCCGGCGGTGTGCACCCGGGAGGCGAGCCGGCCCAGCGGGTCGTAGGTGTAGGTCGTCGTCCCCGACGCGTCGGCGCGGGTGGCCACCCGGCCGGCGGAGTCATACGTGTAGGACACCGAGGGGGTGGTGTCGGAGAAGTCGACCTCCAGCACCCGGTCGGCCTCGTCGTACGTGTAGGTCTCGGTGATGCCGCGGCCCGACGTGTAGGTGGCGATCCGGCCGTAGCCGTCGTAGGTGTAGGAACGGTTCCCGAGGCTGTTGCCCGCCGGCGGGGTGATCGACGTCAGCTGCTTGTCCGCGTCGTAGCCGTAAGTCATCGTCGCCCCCGACGGGGAGACGCTGGTGGCCACGGTGCCGTCGGCGTTGCGGGTGACCTCCGCGGTCGCGCCGCCGGCGTTGGCCGCGCTCAGGCCGTTGCCGGCGCCGTCGTAGGTGAAGGTGGACGTGTTGCCCTGGGCGTCGGTGCCGGAGTCGGGCTGGTACTGCGCGGGGGCGGAGTTGCCGTAGGTGTAGGAGCTGCCCGCCCCGGTGGGCGAGGTGACGCCGGTCAGCGACTCCGCACCATTGGCCGCGTAGCCGAAGGTGGTGGTCCCCGAGCTGTTGCTCGTTGTGGCGACGTCCTGGAACGGGGTGAACGTCGCCGACCGCTCCGCGCCGGTCGGGTCGGTCGCCTTCTCGGCGAGCAGCATGCCGTCAGCGGTAAGAGCGTAGGTGGTGTGCGGCACCGCGGGCACCGCCTGGGCAGGGTCGGTGTTCGGGTCGGCGACCAGCGTCTGCCCGGCGTCGTAGGAGGAACGCGTCACCGCGTCCCCGGCGGCATCCGACGGCTGGGTGACCGTGGTGACCCGGTGCCCGGCGTCGTAGGCAAAGGTGGTCTCCGCCCCGCCCGGCGCGGTGATCGAGGACAGGTCCCCGGCGCTGCTGTAGCCGAAGCTGGTCGTGCGGCCCAGCACGTCGGTGATCGACGCCAGTCGGCCGTTGCTGTCGTAGTCGTAGGAGACCGAGCGGTACTGGGAGTAGTTCGGCGACTGGAACAGGCCGGTGATGCGGCCGGTGGAGCCGTCGGCCTGCACCTCGACCGTCCGGGCATCGACGTCGCCCTGGTCGGCCGCGATCTCGGTCAGCGCACCGCCGGCGTAGGTGAAGGTGGTGGTGTTGCCGTTGCGGTCGCGCAGCTCGGTCAGCCGGCCGTCCCCACCGAACCAGTAGACGTCGCCGGAGTCGTGCTGCGTGAGGGTCCAGCCGTCGGTGCCGCCCGGAGAGCGGGCGGTCAGCGTCGCCTTCATCGTGCCGGGCGCGGTGTAGGCGGTCGACGAGCCGGACTGCCCGAAGAACGTGCCGGTCAAGCCGTTCGGCCCGTAGACGGTCACCCTCGCGCCCGAGTTCTCCTTCACCCGCACGTCGGAGCCGGTGGAGAACCGCCACCCGGGGCTGATCGCGGAGTCGAACCGGGATCCCGGCGCCAGCGTCAGCCCGTTATAGGCCAGCCCCAGATCCAGCGAGCCGGCCACCCGCGGCAGGGACAGCTGGGTCGTGGCGACCAGCAGGTTGCCGGTGCCGACGTCCACCTGCGCGGGGATGCGGTCGCCGACCGTGAACGGCACCCTCGTCGCCCCCGGCCGGGCGCCAGCGGCCAGATCCGGGCTGACGTGCCCGGTCTGCACGTCCGAGGAGGTGCAGCCGGTGTCGTCGCAGTGCGCGACCTGGTACTCGAACGGCTCCCCGATCGCCAGCTGATCGGTCACCACCCGCTTGGTGCCTGCGGTGCTGCCGGCGACCGAGAACCCGTCCAGCAGATCCCAGCCGCTCGCACCGACCGTCCGCGCCCAGAAGCGGATCGACTCCGACCCCGTACCGGCCGCCGTTGCCTCACCCCGCAGCACCGGCGTCAACGACTCGTTCATCGCCACCGACGCCACCGGCGCCGACGCGGGCGCGGCCAGCACCCCCGTGGCCGACCCGGCCACCACCGCGGCGGCCGCGACCACCACCGTCGTCGAGCGGGCCAGGCGCGCCCCCGGTCGGCGCCACGTCCCACGGGCAAGCAGTTTTCCAGCCACAGCAGACCCCACCGTCGTTGGTGATCATGAGCGAGCCAGAGGCAATCTCCCAGTTTGCGATCACTCAAAGCAACAGTGCCATAACTCGTTGTTACACACCCGTGATAACTCGGCGCTAGTTTTCCTTCACCAAGCGTGATGGACCGATCCGCCGGCGCGTGCCCGGTTCGGCCGCTGTGCCTTCGGGGTCTCGTCGAACTCCCGGCTTCTCTCGCGGTGCGTTGGCTGCTTCAGCGGCCACCCCGGTCGCCGCTGCCACCGGCCCTGGCGGCAGCTGTGGTGGGCGCGTTCCGGTCGGTCACCGACCTGAGGCGATCGTCGACCGGCGGTTCCCCACGGCGGTCACGGGGCAGAGTGCCGGTCATGTGGCTCTTCTTCACCCGCCGGCTGCGCATGTGGCTGATCCTCACCGTCGTCGTCCCGCTCACCACCGGCCTGCTGCGCCGCGTCGGACGGGCCCTCGAGCGGCGCCGCGGCCCGTCGACGGTGAGCAGTGCGCTGCTCAAGGCCGGTGACCTCGGCGACCGCGCGCGGGCGACCCTCCGCGGAGGACGACGGCGGTGACCGAACCGCGCCTGGAGGTGCGGCCCGCCGCCGGCGCGACCACCGCCGTCGCCTTGTTCTGCCACGGCGGGACGGTGGCGAGCATCGAGCCGCCCCGCGAGCGGGCGCTCTCGCTGGTCCGGATGCGGACGGTCGAGCAGTTCGTGTCCGCCGCCGCGGCGGACCGGGGGCTCACCACCTGCCTGCTGAGGTACCGCGTGGCCGGCTGGAACGGCATGGCGGCCGACGCGCACGCCGACGTCGGTTGGGCCCTGGACCGGATCCGCGCCGAGCACGGGGACGTGCCCATCGTGCTCGTGGGCCACTCGATGGGCGGCCGGGCCGTGCTCCGCGCCGGCGGGGAGCCACAGGTCCGCGCGGTCTGTGCGCTCGCGCCGTGGACGCCGCCCGGGGAGCCGGTGGCCCACCTCCGCGGCGCGACGGTGGTGATCCTGCACGGCCGGGGTGACCGCTGGGTGCCGGCCGCGCTCTCGGCCGAGTTCGCCGGGCGGGCCCGGGACGCCGGGGCCCACGTCGCCCGCTTCACCGTGGCCGGCGGGCACAGCATGATCCGCCGGGCCCACCTGTGGCACACCTTCGTGCGGGACGTCGTCCTCGCCGGTGCCGGCCTCACCCCGATGCGCCCCGACGTCGCGATGGCGCTGGCCGACCAGGGCGTGACCGTCGACCTCTAGGTCTACCGGCAGGACGCACGGGTAGGTGCCCGCCGTGGAAGAGTTGCTCGCGGAGGTCGTCAATGTCCTGGTCGTGATCGTGGAGGCCTGCGGCGCCGCGATCATCATCATCGGGGCGGTGTGGGCCTTCGCCCGCTTCGCCTGGGTCGGGGTACGCCGACGGACCACGGCGGCCTTCGTCCCCGTCCGGCTGACCCTCGGCAGATTCCTGGCGCTCGGCCTGGAGTTCCAGCTCGCGAGTGACGTGCTGAAGACGGCGGTCGCACCCAGCTGGGAGGAACTCGGCCAGCTCGCCGCCGTGGCGACCATCCGGACCGCGCTGAACTACTTCCTCTCCAAGGAGATCGCCGAGGAACGCCGGCAGGTCGAGGAGGACCAGGCAGACGGCGAGCGGGCCGACGTCACCTCGCACGGCCACCGGGGCGCGACGGTGTGACCGGCCTCCTGAGCGACGTCGTGCTGTGGTCCTCGCACGCCGTCGCTGCAGCGGCCCTGGCCGCTGGTGCACTGGCCCTCGTGGGAACGCGCCGCCCGGCCACCGCGCTGGGCGTGCTGCTGGACCTGCTCCTCGCCGCGGGGCTGCTGCGGCTGGCCGGTGAGCCGAACTGGCAGGTGATCCTCACCGCCGCCGTCATCGTCGCGCTGCGCCGGTTGCTCGGCGCCGCGCTGCGCGGCGGGCCCAGACCCCGGCCGGCCCGCGACCACGAGCCCCGCGGACGGCGGCTCCGGCACATGGTGGAGCGGGTGCGCTCGTCCGCGGGCGAGCACCTGGTCCGACCGGCCTGGCGCTCGTGACGGGGTGGGGTCAGCCGCCGGTGCCGGGCGCCGACGGCGGGTCGTCGGAGAGCCGCGCCCACAGCCGCTCGTCGTGCTTCACGCCGTCGCCGTAGCGGTAGGACCGCCGCAGCGCGCCCTCGAGGGCGAAGCCGGCCTTCTCCGCAACCCGGCCGGCGAGGCGGCGTTCTCGACCGCGTGGCAGAACTCGATGCGGTCGACGGGCAAGGCGCCGTACGCCCAGCGGCGGACCGCCTCGGTCGCCACTCCTCGTCCCCTCCCGGCCGGCGCCGTCCAGTAGCCGATCTGCGCGTCGTCCTGCAGCCGGTCGATCGAGTGCAGCAACGCCGAGCCGACCAGCACGGCATCGGCGTCGACGTCGTCCGGGCGCCACGGCCGGAGCCGCCACGGGCCGGCGTCCCGGACGACGGGGTCGATCGGTTCCAGGTCCGGGGTCGGCCCGCCCCGATGGTGTCCGAGCGGCTCAGTCCTCCGCCGAGCCGGGCCGGGTCATCGGCTTGTGCGCCTTGCCCGCGAGCGAGTCCGGCAGGACGGCGGACAGCTTGCCCATCACCTTGCTCGACAGCGACCCGGCGAACACCGACGCCTCGCCCTTCATGAGGCCCTCGTAGCCCTGGCGCGCGACCAGCGCCGGGTCGTCCTTCTTGTCGGAGGCGCCCAGCTTGGTGTCGGTCAGGTCGCCGCGGTCGAAGAACTCGGTCTCCGTGGGGCCGGGGAGCAGCGCGGTCACCGTGACCCCGGTGTCGGTCAGCTCCTCGCGCAGTGCCAGGGCGAAGAACTGGACGAACGACTTGGAGGCGGCGTAGACCGCCTGGAACGGCTCGGGCGCCTGGGAGGCGATCGACGAGGTGAACAGGATCCGGCCCTCCCCGCGCGCGACCATGTCCTGGACGACCCGCTTGGCCAGGTGCACGGTGGACCGGCAGTTGAGATCGACGATCTCCAGCTCCCGGTCCAGATCGGTGTCGACGAAGGCCCCGCCGACCCCCACACCGGCATTCAGCACAGCGGCGTCGAGTGGGCGGCCGGCGCCCCGCACCGCGGCGGCCAGGCGCTCGACGTCGTCGGGCCTGGTGAGGTCGACACTGACCGGGGCCACGGTCGCGCCCATCCCACGGAGTTCCTCGACGGCGTCGTCGAGCTCGACGTCCTCTGCGGCGGCGATGAGGTCGAACCCGTTCTCGGCGAACTGCTTGGCCAGCTCGCGGCCGATGCCACTCGAGGCTCCGGTGACGAGGGCGAGCGGACGGGCGGTGGGCGCGGTCACGGGGGCCTCCTGACGGACGGGTCGGTCGTCCTGCGGTCCTGCCCAGCCGGGCCTCGTCTGATGCGTCCGGATGGACCTGCGAACCGGTGGCGACAGGGCCAGACTGGCGATCGGTTGCCGGACAGCAACAGTTGGGAGACGTCATGGGCAGGATCGACCGGATCGCCGAACCGTGGGGCAGTCGGACCCCGTACGGACCAGGAGAGACCTGGCCGACCCGGGTGGACTCCTACCTGGCCGACGGCCTCACCGAGGACGACGTGGACCGATGGGTCCAGTCGGCGACGATCCTGCACTCGAACGGCGATGCGCTGGACATCGCCGTGAAGGACGAGCGGATCGTCGGTGTCCGCGGCCGGGAGGTCGACCGGGTCAACCACGGCCGGCTCGGACCCAAGGACCTGTTCGGCTGGCAGGCCAACCACTCGCCCGACCGGTTGACGAAGCCGCTGATCCGGCGCAAGGGCAAGCTGGTCGAGACCGACTGGGACACCGCGATGGACGCCGTGGCGGGCCGGGCCAAGGAGCTGCTCGAGGAGCAGGGGCCCAGCGCGATCAGCTTCTACACCACCGGGCAGCTGTTCCTGGAGGAGTACTACACGCTCGGCCTGATCGCCCACGGCGGCATCGGCACCAACCACGTCGACGGCAACACCCGGCTGTGCACCGCCACCGCGGCGGCGGCGCTCAAGGAGACGTTCGCCTGCGACGGCCAGCCCGGCTCCTACACCGACATCGACCACGCCGACGTCATAGCGCTGTACGGGCACAACATGGCCGAGACGCAGACCGTGCTGTGGACCCGCGTGCTCGACCGGCTGGCCGGGCCCAACCCGCCGAAGGTGATCTGCGTCGACCCGCGGGAGACCCCGGTCGCCCGCGCGGCCACCGTGCACCTCGCCCCGCGGCCGGGCACGAACGTCATGCTGATGAACGCGCTGATCCACGAGATCATCGAGAACGGCTGGATCGACCGGGAGTACGTCGAGGCCCACACCGTCGGCTTCGCCGAGCTCGAGAAGCAGATGAAGGGCTACACCCCCGAGCTGGCCGCGGAGGTGTGCGACGTCCCGGCCGAGCAGATCCGGGAGGCGGCCCGCATCCTCGGCCAGGCCGAGCGACTGCTGTCCACCGTCCTGCAGGGCTTCTACCAGGCGCACCAGGCGTCGGCCGCCGCCGTGAGCGTCAACAACATCAACGTGATCCGCGGCATGCTGGGCAAGCCCGGCTGCGGCATCCTGCAGATGAACGGCCAGCCCACCGCGGAGAACACCCGCGAAGCGGGGGCGGACGGCGACCTGCCGGCGTTCCGCAACTGGGAGAACGACGAGCACATCGCCGACCTCGCGCGGGTCTGGAACATCGACCCGATGCAGATCCCGCACTACTCGCCGCCGACGCACATCATGCAGCAGCTGCGGTACATGGAAGAGGGCTCGATCCGCTTCCTGTACGTGACCGCCACCAACCCGGCGGTCTCGCTGCCCGAGCTCCGCCGGATCCGGGAGATCCTGGCTCAGGACCGGCTGTTCCTCGTCGTCCAGGACATCTTCCTGTCCGAGACCGCCCAGCTCGCCGACGTCGTCCTGCCCGCCGCCACGTGGGGCGAGAAGACGGGGACTTTCACCAACGTCGACCGCACGGTGCACATCTCGGACAAGGCGGTGGAGCCGCCTGGCGAGGCGAAGGCCGACCTGGACATCCTCATCGACTTCGCCCACCGGATGGGGCTGGAGGACAAGGACGGCGCTCCGCTGGTGAAGTGGAGCGACGCCGAGGGCGCCTTCGAAGGCTGGAAGGAGTGCAGCCGCGGCCGGCCGTGCGACTACACCGGCATGTCCTACGACAAGCTGCGCGGCGGCAGCGGCATCCAGTGGCCCTGCAACGACGAGCATCCCGACGGCACCGAGCGCATCTACGAGGACGGAAGGTTCTGGGCGCACCCGGACTACTGCGAGAGCTACGGCCGGGACATGATCACCGGCGCCCCGGTCGAGGAGACCGAGTACAAGGCGATGAACCCGACCGGCAGGGCGGTGCTCAAGGCGGCCGAGTACATCGGCCCGCACGAACTGCCGAGCCAGCAGTACCCGTTCCAGCTGATGACCGGGCGCACGCTGTACCACTTCCACACCCGCACGAAGACCGGGCGGGCGCCGCAGTTGAACGCCGCCGCGCCGGAGGTCTGGGTGGAGATGGCGGCCGGCGACGCCGCCGACCGCGGGTTCACCGAGGGCGACCTGCTCAGGATCACGACTCCGCGCGGCCGGGTGGAGGCCCGGCTCCGGGTCAGCGGCATCCGGCCGGGAGCGCTCTTCCTGCCGTTCCACTACGGCTACTGGGACACCGAGGACGGCTCCCAGCCGAAGAAGAAGCGCGACGGCCGGGCGGCCAACGAACTCACCCTGACCGACTGGGACCCGGTGTCGAAGCAGCCGATCTTCAAGACCGCGGCAGCGGCGGTGGAGCGGATCTCCAAGGCGAAGGGCCAGGTCTCCGCCGCTCCGACGACGACGGGCTCCGCCCCGGTCACCGGTTCGGTGCCGCCCACGACGGGTGGCGACGCCGCCCTGGCCGAGGAACTGGTGACGACGGGAGACCGGCGATGAAGCTCGACATGGCCATCGAGGAACTGCACCGCTCGGAGAACCACCTGGTCACCGTGCTGACGTCCATGTCGGACAAGCACAAGGCCGACCACGAGGTCTTCTACGTCACCCGCGACATGGCGAAGTGGTCGCGCGAGCACGTGGCCGATCTCGCCAGGATCGGACGGGACTTCGGCCTGGACCTGGACCCGGAGGCGTCGGAGGACCCCGGCCTGCTCTCCGCCATGAAGCAGCGCGCCTCGGTCCTCACCGGACGCCGCTCGGCGCCCGGCCTGCTGCTGCTCGCCGACCTGCGGCACCTGTACCGGGAGGCGGCGGGCACCTCGGTGGACTGGGAGCTGCTCGCGCAGGGCGCTCAGGGGGCCAAGGAGCAGGAGCTGCTCGACATCGCCGAGCGCTGCCACCCGGAGTCGCTACGGATCACCCGATGGGCGAACGCGCACCTGAAGGTCACCTCGCCGCAGGTCCTCGCCAGCTGACGCCGTGCCGAACGGCAGTTATGGCCATATCTGTCGCGCGAGTGGCGCTTATGGCCATAACTGCCACTCGAGCCTGTCGCGCGAACGGTGGCGGATGAGCCGCCGCGGTGCATCGCTGGGTGATGTTGCGCTGTGAGTCGGGGGGCGGGCGCCGGTTGATGGTGGTCGGGAGCGGGGATAGTGGCCCGGTCAGCGCTGTCGGCGGTGCCGGCCGCCCCCGGATCAGGCGGTGGCCAGCCGGTGGGCGTGGATCTTGCGCAGGTTGTGCACGGTGCAGGCCAGCGACCACTCGGTCTTGGCGTTCTGCAGGCCGCGGCGGAGGAGCTGGCGTAGTCCCTGCCGGTCTTTGATCTGGCCGAAGACCGGTTCGACCGTGCGTCCTCGGAGGGCGTATTTCTCCGTGCCTTCGGGGGTGCGCAGCCTGTCCTGGGCGCGGGCGGTGGCCGGGCGGGAGGTCAGCGGTTTGTCCCCGGCGGGGTCCTCGCCGGCGGCGCGGCGTTCGTCGCTGATCATCGGGGCCAGCAGGCGCAGGCCGCGGGTCTCGGCCTCGGTGAAGGTCTCCTCGTTGGCGTAGCCGGCGTCGGCGACCCAGGTGTCGGGCGTCTCCTCGATGCCGGCCTGGTTCAGCTGCTCGGCGGCGTCATCGAGGACGGGAAACAGCTGATGGGCGTCGGTGGCCGCCTGGGTCAGCGTCTGGCCGACGATGAGCTGGTCTTCGGTGACCGCGGCCTGGGCGTTGTAGCCCTGCACCAGCCCCCGCCCGCCCCGCATCGTCCGCGAGTCCGGATCGGTGGCGTTGGCCCGCGGCGGCTTGTCCTTGTCCGGATTGCGGCCCGGTGGATGCTCGCCCGGTTGGGCGCCGCGGCGGGTGCCGGCGTCCTTGCGGCGCTGCCACTCGGCCTTCCTCACCTCCTGCTCGGCCACGGCCGCGGCCTGCTCGTCGTCCAGGCGCTGCTTGGCCTCCTTCAGTCGAGCCAACCGCTCGGCCCGCCGGCGCAGCGGCGGTGGCAGCTCATCCCCGCGGTCGTCGCCGTGTTCGGCGTCCTCGGCCGCGTCGATGCGCGTCTGTTCGTCGAGCAGCTCGGCGGCCAGCTGGTCGTAGCGGGCCTGCTCCTCGGCGACCTGGTGGGCCAGCGACGCCGAGGTGTGGTTCTTCGACCAGGAGGCGTTCGCGGCGATCTTCGTCCCGTCCACCGCGATCACGCCCAGCCGCACCATCCCGGCCTCGTGACACACCCGCAGCACCTGCGCGAACAGCTCCTGCAGCGGCTGGCGGTGACGCGTGACGAACCGGGCGATCGTGGCGTGATCGGGCACCCGATTGCCGGCCAGCACCCGGAACGCCACATCGCGGACACAGTGCCGCTCGATCGCCCGCGACGAGCGCACCCCGACCGCGTGCGCGTACAGCAGCACCGCCACCATCAGCGCCGGGTCGAACGCCGCCGCGCCCTGCCCGTTGGCCCGATACGAGCGCTTGAACCCCGACAGGTCGAACGAGTCCACCGCATCCTTGACCGTCCAGGCCAGCTCCCCGTCGGGCAGCCAATCCCGCACATCCGGCGGCAGCAGGAACCCCTGATCGACATCCCCGCGGATGAAGTTCTGCGGCATACCCCAGTCTCCCGCCGCCCAGGATGATCATCAATCAGGCGCGCTTTGTGCGACAGGCTCACTCGGGCGGTCAGGTCAGGCCGGGACGGAGACGCCCACGCCGCCGCGGGTCTGCGCGCCGTAGCGCTCGATCTCCCGCTCGAGGTCCAGCGGCGCGGTCATCGCCGCGCCGCCGGTGACCTCGGGGGTGATCAGCGCGGCCGGCAGCAGCCACGAGACCTCGAATTCGATGCCGTCGGGGTCCTGGGCGTAGAGCGCCTTGGTGGTGACGTGGTCGGAGGCGCCGACGAGCGCACCGGCCCGCAGCAGCGCATCGCGGATCCGGGACAGCTCGGCGAGGGTGTCGACCTCCCACGCCAGGTGGTAGAGGCCCACGGTCCGGCGCCCGGCCTCCGACGGGCCCGCGCCCGCGCCGATCTGGAACAGGCCCAGATCGTGGTCGTTGGTCGAGCCCTCCGCCTGGAGGAAGACTGCGGCACCCGGGATCTCCGTCTTCGCACGGAAGCCCAGGACGTCGCGGTAGAACGCGTGGCTGCGCTCGACGTCGCGCACGTACAGGACGGCATGGTTGAGGCGCTGCACGGGCATGGCGGGCTCCTGGCGGTCGATGGCGCGGTCATCGTGCACCAAGTTGCTTGATGCTTCAAGTATTCCGGTGAAGGAGGGTAGCGGCCCGCCATGGACGAACGGTCAGGACCGCAGGACGTCGATGTCGTCGTCCCGGTGCCGCTGCGCTTCCTGCTCCCCAGGCGGGACCGGCACGCTGGTATGCGGCGACTGCGCTTCGACCCCGACGCCACCGTCGGCCACGTCGTGCAGTCCGCCGGAGTGCCCCTGAGCGAGGTGGGCGCGCTCCGGCTGGACGGCGAACCCGTGCCGGCCGGCGCGCGGGCCCGCCCCGGTGGCTCCATCGAGGTCGTCGAGCGAGCCCGCCCCGAGCCATCGGCGACCGGCGGCTTCCTGCTGGACGTCGGTCTCGGCGCCCTGGCCCGCCGGCTGCGCCTGCTCGGCCTGGACGCGGCGTGGTCCAACGATGCCGACGACCCGGAGCTCGTCGACCGCGCGGTCACCGAGCACCGGGCGCTGCTCACCCAGGATCGCGGGCTGCTGATGCGCCGAGCACTGACCCGGGGAGCCCTGGTGCGCGGCAGCGACCCCGACGACCCGCTCGCCGACGTCCTGGATCGCTTCGCCCCCGTCCTCGCGCCCCTGACCCGCTGCACCGCCTGCGGAGGGCCGCTGCAGCCGGTCGCCAAGGAGGAGGTCGCCCACCGGCTGGAGCCGGGCACGCTGCGGAGCTTCGAGGAGTTCGCGCGGTGCAGGGCCTGCGGCCGGGTCTACTGGGCCGGCGCCCACGCCCGCCGGATCGGCGAACTGGTGGCGGCGGCCCGGCGAGTGCGGTGAGCCGTGCGCGGCCAGGAGGGCCCGAGTCGGCCGTGGAGACCGCCGTGCAGTGGCCGGTACCGCGGTGCAGGGCGGTACCGGCGACCACGGGGCGGCACCGGTGAGCGCGGCAGGGGTTATGGTCGACGGCACAACCGAACACACGCAGCAGGGGAGCGCTACGGCGCTGAGAGTGCGGGCAACCGCAGACCCTCGAACCTGATCCGGGTCATGCCGGCGCAGGGAGTCTGGAGGAAAGTCATGGCCGATCAGGCCGTCCGTCCGTCGTCCGTCGATGCCGGGTACGAGAAGCCCGTCCGCTGGCGCACCGTCGACATCGTCGTCACCGCCGTCCTGGGCGTCGCGTTCGGCGTCGTCTTCTGGGGCTGGAATTTGTTCGCGGAGGTGGTCTCCACGCCGCTGGACTTCTTCCCGCCGATCAAGGGCCTGCTCAACGGTGTCTTCCTCATGCCCGGCGTCGTCGCCGGGCTGATGGTGCGCCGCCCGGGGGCGGCGATCTTCGCCTCGACCCTCGCCGCCGCGGTCAGCCTGCTCCTGGGCTCGCCGTACGGCGGGATCATCGTGGTCTACGGCCTGGTCCAGGGCGCCGGCGCCGAGCTCGGCTTCCTGCTCACGCGCTACCGCACCTTCGGCTGGGGGACGGCGATCCTCGCCGCGGTGACCGCCGGCCTGTCGACGTCGATCCTGGACCTGAGCCTGTACTACCCGGTGTCCGGCGAGTACCCGCTCTGGGCGTTCACGCTCCCGTACACGCTGGCCACCGTCCTCTCCAGCGTGCTGCTGGCCGGTGTCGTGGGCCTGCTGCTGGTCCGCGCGATGGCCCGGACCGGGGCGCTGGGCTCCTTCGCCTCGGGCCGCACCCGCGTCTGACGCGCCCCCGGTGACCACCACGCGTGGTCCGTCGCCGATCCGGGCGGACGCCGGCCCCGTGCGCCTCGTCGCGCGGGGCCTGGGCGTCCGTCACCCTTCGCGGCGGGCCTGGGCACTGACCGGCGTCGACCTCGTCGTCGAGCCCGGGGAGCGGATCCTGCTCACCGGCGCCTCCGGTGCGGGGAAGTCGACGCTGCTCGCCGCGCTGGCCGGCATCCTCGACGCCGAGGGCACCGAGGTGGCCGGAGAGCTCACCGTCGACGGCGGGGCTCCGCACGCCGCCCGCGGCCGGCTGGGCCTGCTCGCGCAGGACCCCGACAGCCAGCTGGTCATGACCCGGGCCGGGGACGACGTCGCCTTCGGAGTGGAGAACGCCGGCCTCCCACCGGAGGGGATCTGGCCGCGGGTCGACGAGGCGCTGGCGGCGGTCGGCTTTCCCCACGGGCGCGACCGTCCCACCCAGGCGCTCTCCGGAGGGGAGAAGCAGCGGCTGGTGCTGGCCGGAGCCCTGGCCCGTCGTCCCGGGTTGCTGCTGCTGGACGAGCCGACCGCCCAGCTCGACCCGGACGGGGCGGCGCTCGTCCGGTCGGCCGTGGCCCGCGCGACCGCCGACCGCACCGCGACCGTGCTCGTCGTCGACCACGACGCGCAGCCCTGGCTCCCCCTGGTGGACCGGGTGGTCGAGGTGGTGCCCGGTGGGGTCGTGGAGCACCCGGCAGGTTGGCGGCCGGTCCCCCGCACGGCCGGGCTGCAGCTGCCGGCCGCACCGGACGGACCGGTCCTGCTCGCCGCGCAGGCGGCCGGGTTCACCTACCGCGGCAGCCCGGGCCCGGCGCTTCCCCCGACGACGACGGCACTCCGGGCCGGCCGGGCGTTGGCGGTGACCGGCCCCAACGGGACGGGCAAGTCCACGCTGGCGCTCCTCCTGGCCGGGCTCCGGGCGCCCACCACCGGCCGGGTGACGGCGTCGGACGAGCTGACCGGCACCGTGCGCAACGGGTACGACGAGCCACATCGGTGGCGGGCCGGCGAGCTGGTCAGCCGCATCGGCACCGTGTTCCAGCATCCGGAGCAGCAGTTCCTCACCGGGCGGCTCCGCGACGAGCTGGCGCTGGGCCCCCTCCGCTCGGGCGAGCACGCCGCCGCGGCACGGGCCACCGCCGACGAGCTGCTCGAGCGGCTGGGACTGACCGCGTTCGCCGACGCCAACCCGTACACGCTGTCCGGCGGCCAGCAGCGCCGGCTCTCGGTGGCCACGGCGCTGGCGACCGCGCCACGCGTGCTCGTCCTCGACGAGCCGACGTTCGGACAGGACGCCGCCACCTGGCGCGAGCTCGTGACGCTGCTGGCCGAGCAGCGGGCGGCCGGTTGCGCCGTCGCCGTGGTCACCCACGACGCCGACCTGGTGGCAGTCCTCGCCGACGGCCGGCTCGCGCTGTGAGAACGACGGGCGAGCGAGCATCGCCGCAGGCTGGCGGCACCTCCCGCTTGCGGGGGACAGCGAGCGAGGAGCGGAACGAGTCCGGAGTCGAACGGGGGGCGCTGTGACGGCGTCCCTGTCGCTGGGCCCGGTGCCCGACACGCGCCTGGGCCGGATCAACCCGGTCGCCCAGCTCAGCGCGATGGCCGTCGTCACGCTGGTGCTCCTCACCAGCCTGGACGTCGTCACCCCGGCCGTCGTGGTGGCCGCCGAGCTGTGCCTCCTCCCGGCGGCCGGACTGACCGATCTGCGCGGCCTCTGGCGGCGGACCTGGCCGCTCGTCCTGGGCGCCGGCTCCGTCGGCCTGGTCAACGTGCTGCTCTCGAACGAGGCGACCCTGGTCACCGGGGTGGGGCTCGGGTTGCGCGTCGTCGGCCTCGCGCTGCCCGGCGTGCTCCTGGTCGCTTCGACCGATCCGGTCCGGCTGGCCGATGCGCTCACCATCCACTGGCGGGTGTCCACGCGCTTCGCATTCGGGGCCCTGGCCGCGCTGCGGCTGGCTCCTCTGCTGGTCGCGGAGTTCGAGTCGGTCCGGCTCGCGCGGCGCACCCGTGGCGTCGAGGCCGGACGCAATCCCGTCGCCCAGGCCCGCCTGCTCGGAGGTATCGCCTTCACGCTGCTGGTCGGTGCGGTCCGGCGGGGCTCGCGCCTGGCGACGGCGATGGACGCCCGCGGCTTCGACTCGGGGATCGCGCGGACCAATGCCCGGGGGTCGCGGCTGCACCCCCGCGACGCCGGGTTCGTGGCCGGTGCCGTGCTCGTCTGCGCTCTCGCGGTCACCCTGAGCGTGCTCACCGGGGCGTGGTCACCGATCTTCGTCGGCTGACCTGACTGCCGGCGCCACCGTGCGGGGGTGGGCCTCGAGCTGCGCAGAGTCCCCGGCGGAACCGGTCGTCTCCCTCCGAAGGGTGACACATGTCGCACTAGGTTTGACCGGGGTCGCCACAGCCCATACGCAGGTGTTGGCCCCGACCATCAGGGCCGCACGAAGGCAAGGGGACCATCGCGTGACAGGGCAGGCGGCCGGGCCGGTCTGGCCGGCGGCATCCCCGCCCCCGGCCGACGCCGCACTCTCCTGGAACCTGCGCGAGATCGCCGAACTGCCGCGCGTGCGGGCCCAGGTGCGCCGGCACGCGCTGGCGCACCCCATGACCCGGTCGTCCGCCGACCCGGACACCGTCGCCGATCTCCGCGACCAGTTGATCCTGGCGCTCGACGAGATGGCGTCCAACGCCTTGCGCCACGGTGGCGGCGACGTGCGGGCCGCGGTACGGCTGACCGAGGACGCCTATCTCATCGAGGTCTCCGACCGGGCCGCCGAGGCACCGCCGTCCCCGGCGGTGGGCCGCGACCCCAGTGAGGGCGGGCTCGGGCTCTACCTGATCGCCGAGATGTCCACCGCGCACGGCTGGTACGTCAACGACGGCGCCAAGTACGTCTGGGCCCTGCTGCCGCGCGGCTGACCGTCACCCGGCCGGTCCCTCCTGCGGATCGATCAGGTGGGGCACCCGCTCGTCCCCGGCCTCACGCGGTCGCGGCCGGTCCTCCCGGTGCAGCCGGATGGCCACGAGCGCCACGTCGTCCTGCAGCCCTTCGGGACGCAACCGCTCGATGACCTCGTCGCACAGCACCGGCAGCGGCCGGTCGGCCAGCTCGGTCAGGGCCGACCGCAGCCGGGCCATGCCCTCGTCGAGCGGGAGGTCCCGGCCCTCGACCAGCCCGTCGGTGTAGAGCAGCAGGGTGGCTCCGCGCCGGACCGTCACCACCGCGTCGGTCCGGGATGCCGTCGGGTCGACGCCGAGCATCAACTGGGCCCGTGGGTGGGCGAGTTCCTCGATCCGGCCGTCCTCGTGCAGCAGCAGCGGGGGCGGATGCCCGGCGTTCGACCACCGCAGCCGGGTGAGCCCGGCGGCCCGCTCCTCGGGCGTCTGCTCCACCCGCGCGATGGCCGCGGTGGCCATGGTGCCCATGCCGAGGCCCTGGATGGCGGCGTCGAGCTCGCTCAGGACGGCGGCCGGCCCCGGCCCGTCCCGGTAGGCGATGCCGCGGAGCATTCCGCGGAGCTGACCCATCGCGGCCGCCGCAGCCGTGTCGTGGCCGACGACGTCGCCGATGACCACCACCGTGGCGCCGGACGGCTGCAGGAACGCGTCGTACCAGTCCCCGCCGACCTCCGCGACCTCCACCGCCGGCATGTACCGCACCACGATCTCGGCGTGGTCGGGCTGCGGCGGCGCGGTGAGCAGGCTGCGCTGGAGGCCCTCGGCGAGCCGGCGCTGCTGCGTGTACAGCCTCGAGTTGTCGAGGGCCAGCGCCACCCGCCCGGCGAGGTCGCGGGCCGTCGCGACGTCGTCGTCGTCGGCCTGCGGGCGGTCGGCCGAGCGGTAGATGCTCAACGCCCCCAGCGTCCGTCCCCGGGCGGCCATCGGCAGCGCGACCGCCGACCGCGGCGCCAACCGGGAGAACACGTCCCGCACCTCACCGGGCGGCAGCGTCCGGCCGACCGCCTGCTCGACGTCCGGAACCCTCATCAGCTGACCGGACGCCAGCGCGCGCATGATCGGCGCGGTCGCGGTCAGGGCGGCCAGCCGCAGCTCGGCGTACCGGGTCACCGACGCGCGCTGCGCCGGGTCGTCGTGCCAGCTGCCGACGTCGCGCATCCGGCCGTCCTCGTCGACCAGGCTGACGATGGCCCAGTCGCCGAGCACGGGCACGACCGACTCGGCCACCCGCTGCAGCGCGGCCTCCTCACCATCGCCGCTGGTCAAGGTCGCCGACAACGCCGAGGTGACGTCGGCGACGAGCGACAGCCTCGCCGTGCTGCGCCGGGCCTGCTCCTCTGCGCGCCGGCGCTCGGTGACGTCGAGGAAGTACACCGAGAGGCCGTCCGGCCCCGGCCAGGCCCGAACCTCGTACCACGCCTCCAGGGGCTCCGGGTAGTGGGCCTCGAACACCCGCTCCTCACCGGTGGCCGCCGCACCCCGGTAGTGGATCTCGAAGTCACTCCCCACCGCGGCGGGGAAGAGTTCCCAGATCGACCCGCCGATGAGTTGCTCCCGGGTCCGGGCGAGCACCCGTTCGGCCTCGGCGTTGACGTAGGTGAACCGCCAGTCGCGGTCGAGCGAGAAGAACGCCGACTTCATGACCTCGAGGACCCGCGAGACCCGGACGTCACCACGCCGCCGGGAGGTCGTGTCGAACCCGGCACCGACGAGCCGGATCGCGACGCCGCGGTCGTCGGCCAGGGCTCGTCCCCGGCCCTGCACCCAGCGCGTCTCGCCGGAGGGCAGGACGATGCGGAACTCCGCGTCGTACTCGCCACAGGTGTCGATGGCCGACCGGAGGGCGTCGGCCAGCCGCTCCCGGTCGTCGGGATGGCATCGGTCGAGGAAGGCATCGATCGTCTCGTCGAACGTCGTCCGGTCGTAGCCGAAGATCTCCACCAGGCGGTCGTCCCAGACGAGCCGGCCGGTGACCAGGTCCCAGTCGAAGCTGCCGATCTCGGCGGCGTCGATGGCCAGCTCGAAGCGCAGCCGGTGCGCCTCGAACTCGCGGCCGAGGGCGGAGAGCTCGAGCTCGGTGGCGACGGAGTCGGCGAGCTGGCGCAGGAGGGTGGTCTCGCTCGGTGTCCACGACCGGGGCTTGCGGGTGTACACGGTCAGTGCGCCCACGGGCGACCCGTCGAAGACGACCAGCGGCACGCCGAGGAAGGCCCCGACGCGGCCGTCGGCCACGGGGGGCAGGCCGGCGACGCGGGGCTCCCGCCGGGCATCCGGCACCACCAGTGGGACGGGACCGAGATCGAGCACGGCAGCGCAGATCGACTCGGTCACGGGGATCTGCCGGCCCAGGCCGCCGGAGGGCAGTCCCTCCCCGCTCACCACCGTCTCGACGTCGCCGAGCAGGGAGACCGTCGCTGCATCGGCGTCGAGGAGGCGCGTGGCGAGGCCGGTCAGCCGCTGGAGGGCACGCGATCCCAGTGCCGTGGGCTCCAGCCGTCGTACCGCGGCCGACCGCCCCTCGACGGAGCCTGCGCTCGGCTCGGGGGCGGTCACGATCGGATTCCTTCCACGCAGGCCGACCGGGCACACCCGGTTCCGGCATCGACGCCGGTGTCCGGTGCCAGCATTCCGGTTCGTGGTTCCCCGGTCGGCACCGGGTCGGAGGTTCTGGCCGGGGCGGGCGCCGGCCGGGGGCTTCCGGGAGGCGCCCGCCCGTCGGCGGGAGGATGGCGGACGGTGAGCGGGTCCGCCGGCACGAACTCACGCGCCAGGCGACGTCCGTCCAGCATCGCGGCGCCGGGAGCTGCCGGGCCGCGAACGGTCCGCGCGAGAGCGTCCACTCCGGGCGGGGACGGGCGCTGCCGGGCCAGCGTCCGGACCGGTCAGAGACCCGGGGACGGACGTCCCGTGCGGGTACCGGTGGAGCACTGTGTCCGCCTCGGAACGGAACCGGGGACCGGTCGGCGACGCCGCAGACGTCCGCGCCTCCCTGGAGGGTCCGCGCGCTGCACAGGGCAGTCGGCGGGAGGTCGAGGCGAGAACCGTCGTGCGTCGAAGTCGGTCGGCGGCCGGGGGTGCACCGTCGGAGGCGAGCCAGGTAGCGGCCGTGGGTCGGCCGGCAGAGTTCGGACGTGCTCGGGGACCGAGGGCGGCGGTCCCGGTCACCCGGGGAAGGGGGTGGCCGGTTCCGGCGTGCTCGGGGCGGGCGGAGGACGGCGTCCAGCGGCTGGCTGCCGTGGTCGCGCGACTGCTGTCGGATGCGGCGTCCGGTCCTCAGGGGAACGAGCTCCGGACGGAGCCCGGGGACCGGGAACGCTGCGCCGGTAGGGGCGAACCCCTGACCGGGCAGGAGACCGGGTCACCCCGAGCGCGGATCAGTCCGGTCGACGTCGGTGGCACACGGGACGGGGACGGCCGGCCGGTGGCCCGGAAGCGTTCAGGCGGTCCGCCCGGTCTTATGCCGGGGACGGCCACTGCTCCGCGGGGGACCGGCGGCATTCCTCGCGAGCCGGCCGACGACGCCGGATCGCGGGGAAGCAGCACCGCGGCGGGGGAAGGCGCCGCAGGCTGGACCAGGGGGGTGCTGGGCATCTCGCGCAGCACCACGGGTGGGTCGACGTCCCGGCGAGCGGCCGGGCGGGCGGGCCCGCCCCAGGCGAGGTACTCGCCCTCGGGACCGGCGCCCCACAGCGCCAGCCGGCGGACGAGGGCACGCACCCTCCCGGGACGGCGGGCGGCGGGAGCCGCGGAATGCGGGGCGACCCGCCAGGCGAGATGCTCGCCGCGGGGGCCGGCGCCCCACATCGCGGCTCGACGGAACACGTCGGAGAGCCGGGTGACCGGAACCCGCTCGGGCTCCGGCAGCACGACGACCCGGGGCGCGGGGGCGGGGCGGGCCATCGGCGCCGGCTGCACCGAGCGCAGCGGCACGGTGCGGACGAGGCCCGGGCGGGCGCCCGGCGGCCGGTGGCCCACCGACCGGCGCCCCTGCGGGCGACGGACCGGTCCGGCGCCCTCCGCGCGGTCGAGGACGTCGATCAGCCCGGCGATGCTGCGTCCCTGCGCACGGGCGGCCGGATCGGCCGGGTCGGCCGGCATGCGCGGCGCGGTCGTTCGCTCGCTGCTCATGTCGCCTCCTCGAAGTCGTGTCCGCAGCCGGGGGGGGAAGGTGCTGCGGACAAGGAGAAACATAGGGACCGCCGGACCGTTTCCCAGCCATTCCCGACACGCACCGAAGGGCGCGTGACCCAACCGTTGCGCAGCATTTCCGCACCGGTCGACGACCCTTTCTTCCGAACGGGAACATGTCGACAAACGGCGCATTCTGAGCGTAGAAATGCCGGGCAGCGCGCACGGTCATCCGGGCCGGTCGCGCGACCCGCGTGGCGTGTCGGAACCGGAGTCTCGGTCGCCGGCGGGGGCGCTGCTCGCCTACTACTCCTTCGTCGGATTCGAGGTGTCGGCGAACGTGGCCGAGGAGGTACGCGACGTGCGCCGCGTCTACGCGCGGGCACTGTTCGGCTCGCTGCTCGTCGCAGGGGTCGTCTGCGTGCTGGTGGGACTCGCCGCATCGATCGTCCTCGATCGGGCGGAGCTCGCGGAGTCGTCGGGGCCGCTGCTGGCCGTCGTCCAGGCGGCTGACGCCGGCATCCCCGACTGGCCGTTCAGTGTGACCGCCCTGATCGCGGTGGCCAACGGCGCCCTGCTCACGATGATCATGGCCAGCCGGCTGGTCTTCGGTATGGCCGAGCGGGGAGCCTGCGCCCTCCGCGGGGCGCGGGTGCTCCTCCACCACCGGACGCCGTGGGTGGCCCTCGTCGTCACCACCGCCGTGGCGATGGGGCTCACCCGCGTCGGAGACCTCGCGACGCTGGCCAACACCGTCGTCCTGCTGCTGCTCCTGGTCTCCCTCAGCACCAACACCGCGGTGCTGGTACTCCGACGTGACCGGGTCGAGGCCGACCACTTCCCCGCGCTGGTGATCCTCCCGGTGTTGGCGATCGCGTCCTGCCGACTGCTGCTCTGGCAGCAGGAGGCCCGGACCTGGCTGTTCGCGGGCATCCTGCTCGCCGTCGGGGGTGGCGCTGTACCTGCTGGCCCGGGCGCCCTGGTGGCGCAACGAGCCGGACGCCACCGAGCAGAAGGCGACGGAACCAGTCGGCTGAGCCGCTGACCCCCTCAAGATTTGGCTGAGATCAACTGTCCGACCCTTCCGGCACTATCCGGGTGTGGGCCACAGTGCGGTGAGGGTGCGGCTGGACGTGACCGACGTCCAGGCCGGCATGCTGCTGCGGGCGGCGGGGGCGCGCCGGTTCGCGTGGAACTGGGCTGTCGCGAAGATCAAGACCAACGCCGACCAGCGGGCTGCCGAAGCCACCTACGGCGTCGAGCGCGCTGACCGGGTCCGGCCGCTGACGTTCTTCACCCTGGCCACACTGTGGACGGCGGAGAAGCCCTCGGCGGCACCGTGGTCCGTGGAGCACTCCACGTGGACGTTCCGGTACGCGCTCCGGGAGGCTGCAAACGCGCACGCGGCGTTCCTCGCGGGCAGGCGCCGGTTCCCGCGGTTCAAGGCCCGGCGCCGGGACCGAGCCCGGTTCACCGTCCGCGACGGGCTCGCGCTCGAGGTCGGTCGGGTGCGGCTGGCCAAGTACGGCTGGGTGCGCATCGCCGCTGCGTGCCAGGCCCAGGCGAAGCTGCGCAGGCTCATGCGCCGCGGGCAGGCGACCCTGCAACACGTCACCGTCACGAAGCACTCCGACGGGCATTGGTATGCAACGCTGACCTTCGACCGGGCGGCGCGACCCGGTACTGGCGAGCACACCGCGTCGGCCGGGCCGGTAGTCGGTGTGGACCGAGGGGTGAAGACCGCCGCTGTCGTCGCCAGCGCGAATGGTCAGGTCACAGCCATACTGCCTGCCAGCCGGGTACTGCGGGACCGGCTGCGCCAGCTCAAGCACCTGCAGCGCGCGGTGTCGCGGTCGAGCAAGGGATCGGCGACCCGACGCAGGGCCGTCGCCCGCCTCGGCCGGGCGCACGCCCGGGCCGCCGCCGTCCGCGCCGAGGCGCTGCACCGCTGCCCTCGCGCGAGCGCACGCCGTCGTCGTGGTCGAGGACCTAGCCACCGCCGAACCTTATGCGCAACCGGCACCTGGCCGCCGCGATCGGAGACCAGAGCTGGGGCGAAATCGCCCGGCAGCTGCAGTACAAGACCGTCCGCCACGGCGGGCAACTGATCGTCGCGGACCGCTGGTTCGCGTCCCCGAAGACGTGCTCGGCATGTGGTGCGGTGAGACCCAAGCTCACCCTCGCCGAGCGCACCTACCGCTGCGGCAACGACTCCTGCGGCCACGTGGCCGACCGGGACGTCAACGCCGCCGCCAACCTCGCCGCCTGGGGCGAGCACATGCTGGGCATATGCCCGTGCGTGACCCAGGCCGGAGACCGCCACCCGGGCGGCCCGTCAGCCGAGAGCACTCGGCATGCCTGTCGAGGGTGGAGATCAGGAGCGGCCGTCACGGCTGACCCGGTGCTGCCCGGTGAAGCAGGAACCAGCCGGCCACGCGTCAGCGTGGCGTAGGCACTGGACGCCCCGGACAGGGGCGCTCACGACGGTGGACGATGCTCCCATCTCACCCGAATCGTGAGGGGGGCAGGATCTCCCGGTGCCCATCCCCCTGGTGATCGACACCGACCCCGGCATCGACGACGCGCTCGCGATCCTCCTGGCCCTGGCCAGTCCCGAGGTCGACCTCCGGTTGGTGACGACGGTGCACGGCAACGTCGAGCTGGCGCAGACCACCGAGAACGCGCTGCGCGTGCTGCACCTGGCCGGCCGCTCCGACGTCCCGGTGGCGGCCGGCGCGGCCGACTCCTTGGTCCATCGGCAGCCGGAGCGGGCCGGCCACGTGCACGGCTCCGCCGGTCTGGGCGGGGTGGAGCTCCCGCCGTCCCCGGCGCCGGTCGACCCGCGGCCCGCCGTCGTGGCCCTGGCCGAGCTGCTGACGACCTCGCCCGAGCCGGTGACCATCGCCGCCGTCGGCCCGCTGACGAACCTGGCACTGCTCCTGCGGGTCTTTCCCGAGGCCGCGGCACGGATCGGCCGGCTGGTCATCATGGGCGGCTCGGCCGCGCGCAGCGGCAACGTGACGGCGGCGGCGGAGTTCAACGTGTGGGCCGATGCGGAGGCCGCCCAGGCGATCCTGACCTCGAAGCTGCCGACCGTGCTGGTCGGGCTCGACGTCACCCTGCCGACCGTGCTCGACGAGGACGGCATCGCCCGGTTCGCCGCCGCCGGCCCCATCGGCGCGCAGGCCGCAGCGATCCTGGGGCAGTACCTGGACCACGCCCGCACCGCGTACGGCACCACCGGCGTCGTGGTGCACGATGCGCTGGCCGTCACCGAGGCGATCGCGCCCGGCACCCTCGGCACGGTGCGGCGCGACGTCGTCGTGGACACCGGGCTGGGTTTCGGCCGCGGCCAGACGCTGGTCGACCGGCGCACCGTCTCCACCGCTCCGACCGCGGTCGAGGTCGCCGAAGACGTCGACAGCGCGACCGCGGTGGAGTTCCTCGTGTCGCGGCTGGCTGCGCTGGACGGCCGTCCGGTCTAGCGCTGGGTCCCGTCCACGATGCCCTGGGCGATCTCGCGCAGCTTGCGGTTGTACCGCTGCGAGGCTTCGCGGAGGATCTCGAAGGCTTCGGCGGCGTCCACGCGACGCTGCGCCATGAGCACCCCCTTGGCCTGCTCGATGACCGCCCGCGATTCCATGGCCAGCCGCATGTTGCGCGCCTGGTCGAACAGCTGGGCGTGGGCGTCGGCGTTCGCGACGGCCACGGCGATCACCTCGGCCACGTCCGATCCGGCGCGCAGCGACTCCGGTGAGGCGAACGCCTCGGGCTTCGTCGAGTAGTTGTTCAGCGCCCCGATGCTCGATCCCTGGTACGGCAGCGGAACGGACAGCGAACTGAGGACGGGCGTGGTCTCGAGCAGGTGCGCCACGTAGTCCGGCCAGCGCTCTTCGGCGCGCATGTCGTCGACCCGCAGCAGCACGCCGCCGCGACCGGCGTCCATGCACGGCCCGTACCCGTGCTCGTACTGGAGTTCGTCGGCGGCCAGGGCCATGTCCCCGTGATGGGCGGCGGTGTACGCCTTGTCGTTGCGCAGGAGCGTGATCGACGATGCCTCGGCGCCGGGGATGCCGCGCGCGGCGATCGTCACGATGTCGGTGAGGATCTCCGACAGCGACCTGTCGTCGAACACCACCTGGCTGAGCTCGCGTAGCAACGCCTCCACGGGCACAGTCTGCCTGGTCGGGGGCGAACTGCCGCCCCCCGGTGCGCGCTGGATCACCATCGGTCAGGATGGACCCGGCCAGGCAGGGGCCTGGCCCCGCCTGCACGGGTGTGACGCGAGGGGGAGGCGATGGCCGGGGACATGGCCGAGCAGCCGTCCCACGACGCTGCTCCCGGCCCGTGGCCGTGCGCTCCGGTGCCGTCCGTCCCGGGCGACGTCTGGCACTGGCAGCTGGAGGCGATGCACGTCGTCTCCCGCGTCCGCAGCGATCTCCGCGCCCGGATCGCGCACCCGTCGGTGTCCGCCGCCTCCACCGAGGACGCCCGGGACGGCCTGCTGCTGGTCTTCGAGGAGCTGGCCTCCAACGCGCTGCGGCACGGCGGTGGCGATGTGCGCGCCCTCGTGGTGGCCGGCCCCGGCGGCTGGCTGCTGGACCTCAGCGACGAGGCCCCGGACGATCCCCCGGTCCCCGCCGTCGACCGCGACCCGGCGCTGGGCGGGATGGGCCTGCACCTGGTCGCGCAGCTCTCCACGACGTTCGGCTGGGAGAAGCGGCCCGGTCGCAAGCACGTGTGGGCCCGGCTGCCCTCGGGCCGCGACGAGGTACACGAACGCCGCCGCAACCAGCTGCCCGAACCGCGGTCGCCGGAGATCCACCGGGAATGAGGGAACACGTCCCTGGAATGGCCCTGGAAGAGGGCCGCTAACGGCGGGCGGTCTCCACGGCGGCCCGGAACCGGGCCGCGTCCTCGCGGACCGCCGTCATCGGGACGAGCAGCTCCTCCTCCGCCACGGCCTCGATCGCGGCACGCAGCCTGCGCTCGGCGACCCGGGCCCGGCGACGGGCCCGCATCCGCACCAGCGGCCGGGACAGCAGCGCCAGCAGCAGACCCGCCAGCAGCCCACCCCCGGCGAGCAGCGTCGGCAGCGGCAGCCCCTCGACCCGCGGCAACGGCACCACGTCGTCGAGCTGGAAGAAGCCGAGGGCCACCAGCGCGAGCAACCAGAGCGCGCCGGCGAGGGCCACGAGCGCCAGCACCCACTGCAGGCCGCCGACCGCGCGCTGCCAGAGGGGCACCCGGTCGACACCGAGCTCGGTGCCGGCCACGGCACGGTCCAGCCGGTCGGCCAACTCTCCCTCCGAGACGTCCACGGTCCGGCGGAGGTCGTCCCGCCACGCCTGCGGCAGGCCCTCCCCCACGACGTCACGCGCCCGCCGGACCGCCGTCGTCACCCCGGCCAGCTCCACCGGGCCGGCCGGCCCCAGCGAGGTCCGGGCCCGCTCGTCCCCCAGGTGCAGCCGGTCGAGCGGGTCCGGCCGCAGCTTTCGCACCCAGCGCACCAGCGGCCAGCCGGTGCGCGCGACCCCGGCGCGCACTGTCGAGCGCTCCACGGCGGCGGTGACGGCCGGGACCCCTGCGGCGTCGGCGAGCGCCTCCCCGAGGTCACCGACCAGGTCCGCACGCTCCCGGCGCCCCAGCGCGGCGTCCTCGCCCTCGGCGTGCGCGCCGAGGGCGGTCGCCACGCCGCGGACGTCGGCGGTCAGCCGGTCGGCGGCCGCCCGGCGCGCGGCGACGCGGCGGGCCAGCTCCCCGCGGAGCTCGGCCACACCGGCTCCGGTCCGGCCGGAGGCGGCCAGCAGGGGAACGGCGCCCAGCCCCTCCCGGTCGAGCAGGGCGCGCAGGTCGGTCAGGCACTCCTTGGCGGCGACGGCGTCCAGCCGGTCGATCTGGTTCAGGACGACGAGCAGCACCCCGGAGTGCCCGGCCAGCGGGGTCAGGTAGCGGTCGTGGACGGCGGCGTCGGCGTACTTCTCCGGATCCAGCACCCACACGAGGACGTCGACCAGCCCGACGAGGCGGTCGACCTCCAGGCGGTGCTCGAGCCGGACGCTGTCGTGGTCGGGCAGGTCGAGCAGCACCAGACCGTCGAGTGCCGGCTCGGGCGCGTGCCGGTGCCGGCGGGGCACCTCCAGCCAGTCCAGCAGACCGTCCGCCCCGTGCTCCCCCCAGACGGTGGCGTGCGCGACGCCGGTCGTCGGCCGCCGGACGCCGGGCGTGCTGACCTCGCTGCCGGACAGCGCGTTGAACAGGGTGGACTTCCCGCTGCCGGTCGCGCCGGCGAGAGCCACCACGGTCGCGTCCCCGAGCGCGGCCCGGGCTCCCGCCTTGGCCAGCAGTGCCCGTGCCTGTGACACCTCCGGGACCTCGAGCCGCCCCTCGGCCACCTCGACCGCCTCGCGCAGCGCCGCGAGCCGGTCGGCCAGCGGCAGAACCTTGCGGATCATGAATCGGCCCGGCGGACAGCGGCCAGCCCGGCCACGGTCGCGCGGAGCGCCTCGGCCGCGCCCGGCACCGGCGCGGCGTCGTCCACCCGGTCGTCGAAGCGGGCCTGCTCGTACCGCAGCAGTCCGTCGGCCCGGCGTTGCAGGTCCGCTCGGGCCTGGGCGGCCAGGGACCGGACGGCGGCGTCGCCGAACACCGCCTCGAGCACGCGCTGGCCGACGGCGGTCGTCCCACCGGCCACGGCGACCTCACCGCCGGTGAGGCCGCCGGTGTGGGCGAAGACCGCCACCATGACGACCGCCCCGGCACCGTTGACGCCCCAGGAGAGGATCCGGGCCCGGGACCGCTTGTCCCCGCCCTGGTCGCGGACCAGGTCCAGCACCATCCCCTGCCAGTCACGGACCTGCGCGGCCGCTGCCTCCGGGAAGTCGGGCGACACCCGCTCGAGGTCCCGCTCGTCGCCGGCCAGGAGCTGCGCGCCCGCGGGCAGCGAGTGCCAGGCGGTCACCGTCCGCTCCGCGGCACGGTCGGCCTCGGCGCGCAGCAGTCGCTCGACGCTGTTCTCCAACGCGCCCTGGAGGTCGTCGGCCGGCGTGGGCCGGCCGGTGACCACGCTGACCACGCGGTCGCGCAGCCGGCCGACCTGGCCCTGCAGGGCGCGCATCCACTCGCCGGTGCCCACGAACTCCTGCCACCGGGCCAGCACCTCGCCGCGCAGCAGCGTGCCGCTGCGCACGCCGTCGTCGATGCCCTGGTAGGCGGCCGTGTAGGCGGCGGCCGCCGCACCGCGGAGGGCGTTCCCCGCCGCCACCTGCTCGTCGACGACGACGGCGACGCCGCCGACCCGCTGCTCCAGGCTGTCGAGCGCGCCGGTGAGCGTCTGGCGGACGACGGCGGCGCGCGCCTCCTGATCGGCGGCGAGCTCGTGCAGCCAGGTCCGCAGCGGCGCCACCTGGTCCTCCGGCACCCGTCCGTCCACCAGCGGGCGCTCCTCCACGACGAAGAGGCGAGCGCCGGCCAGGCCGGCCCGCTGCAGCATCCCGTGCAGGTCGGCGGCCACCTCGGCCGCGGCCTCCGGCGGCACCCGGTCGAGCACGACGGCGAGGGCGGTACCGCGTTCCTGCGCGGTCCGGAGCAGATCCCAGGGCACCGCATCGGCGTAGCGGGCGGCGGTGGTGACGAAGACCCACAGGTCGGCCGCGGCCAGCAGCTGACCGGCCAGCTCGCGGTTGGACTCCACCACCGAGTCGACGTCCGGGGCGTCCAGGAGTGCCAGCCCGGCGGGGACGTCGTCCCGGACGACCAGCTGCACGGTTCCCGGGCCGCCGGCGCCGCCGGTGACCCGGGCCAGCCCGGGCAGGACGCGGTCGCCCTCGAACGCCGCCACGTCGGTCCGCGCGCAGACGAGCACGGGGGCTCGCGTCGTCGGCCGGAGCACGCCGGCGGTGGTCACCGGACTCCCGATGAGGCTGTTGACCAGGGTGGACTTCCCGGCGCCGGTGGAGCCGCCGACGACGGTCAGCAGGGGCGCGTCGAGATCACCGAGCCGGGGGAGCAGGTAGTCGTCGATCTGGTCGCGGACGGCACGGGCCGCGCGTGCGGCGGTGTCCCGGGCCGGCGTGGCGAGCCCGAGGGGCGTCGCGGCCAGCTGGTCCCGCAACGCGGCAAGGGCGTCGGGCAGCCGCAGAGGTGGGACGCTCACACGGCGATGACTGCCCCGTACGGAGCCCGGCTACCCCCGCAACCCGGGCGGGGCGTCATCGGCCTTGTTCGCCCGCTCCTCGCGCAGCGCCTGGAAGACGCGCCGCCGCACGCGGTCCTGGTCCTTCTCCGGGATGTCGACGAACCGGATGGACATGACCCAGCGGGCGCCCCGGGCCTGGGTGCGCACCACCTCGGCCGGGGTCCGGATGTCGCCGTCGTCGAGGTGGACGACGAGGAGGAGCTTCGCGCCGGCCTCGGGCGGGGCGCCCAGCCCCTCGAACTCGACCCGGATGCCGGCCTCGCTGAGGTCGATGCTCGTGCCCTTGAGGTCGATGGCCCCGTGCTCGGCCTCGACCGGGACCGCGATGCGACCACGGACCGCCTTGCGCCGCTGACTGGTGTCCGCCGGACCGGTCGTGCGCATCCGCCAGCGGACGACGGCGCCGGTCTCCACGTCGGTGATCTCCGCGGGCATGGCGCGCTGGGAGTCCTCGGTCTTCCAGAAGATCTCGACGACGTCGCCGACCTTGACCACGACCTGCTCGACGAACTCGCCGACGGAGGGCCGCACCGAGATGAACTCGTTCTGGACGACCTCGACCCGCGAGCTGACGGACACACCCCGGCCGGAGAGCGTGATCTCGGCTTCCGTCTGCTCTTCCGGGTGATCCATCCCGGGAACGCTCGTCATGGTGCCTCTCCGATCGGTACCGCGGGGGCACGGGCCCGTTCGACCCGCTCTGCCACACCGCGATGGGACGGTAACTCGCGGGCCGACGACCGACCACGCCGCCCGCCCCCGACGCGCCGCAGGGCGCAACACCTGCTGCGCCTCTCACTGTCATCGGCCCGGATCGACGGTCGAGGAGGTCCCGCCCGCCGTCCTCCACCCGGAAGGGGCAGGAGCGTCGCCGCAGCGAGCGCCGGCCGCGGTGGGCGCGGCACCTCGGCGTGCGGACCCCTCAGCGATCCCGGCGGGCGTTGAAGCTGCTCACGAAGTCCCGCAGGCTGCGAGTCGGGCGCAGCCAGGCGCCGTCCGGCGGCAGCGCGTCGAGGCGGACCCGGTCCAGCGGCTCGACGAAGGCCCCGGGCACGTCCTCGATGTCGATGAACTCCAGGAGCTCCGAGCTGATGGCGTAGCCGGCCACCTCGCTGAAGGCCACGACGACGACGTGGGTGCCCTCGCGGACCATCTGCTCCAGGGGTTCGGCGAAGTTCCGCCCGTCGCCGGAGAACACGACCAGCCGCCGCAGCCGATGACTGTGGGCCCGCACGGCGATGTGGTCGAGCATGTCCTGGTCGATGTCGTCGTCGGGCTGCGACTTCGGCCGGGCGAACACCGAGTACCCGAAGCCTCGCAGCGCCTCCACCCAGCGCTGCAGCGTCCCGGGCTGCGGCGGGATGTTGGCGAACACGCACGCCTCGACCTCCGGTGCACCGGGCGCGGTCGGATCCCCGGCGCCGTCGACGAACCAGGCCGCGATGGCGTCGAACCGGGGTCGCGAGGCCGCGGTCGGACGCGCTCCGATCACCGTCGACAGGGTCATGTCGATGTTCGGGGCGTCCCAGATCAGGAGGTCCAGCGCCGGCTGCGGCCGCCCCTCGGCCACCGCCGCGGCAGGCAGGGACGACGGCCCGTCGGGCACCGGCTCCCCGTCGGTCAGGGTCGCGAGTTCGGCGTCGAGGCTGTCGGGCACGGGAGCAGTCTGCCGCGCCGACCGCTCCTCCGTGCGTCCCGGGACCGGGGGGCGCAGCTCGGGCGGCCGTGGCGGCCCGGCCGGCGCGGTCGCCCGGCGGCCGGCCCGGCGGCCGATCACCCGGCCTGGGAGGCCGCGCTGCCGGCGACGGCGAGCGCGCACAGATCGCCGCCGGCAGCCTGGACCGATCGCACGAAACGGGGGATCTCCTCGGCCGGCATGGGCTGACCGAGCAACCAGCCCTGGGCGAGGTCGCACCCTGCTTCCCGCACCATCCGCAGGTGTTCCGGTGTCTCGACGCCCTCCGCGACCGACCTGATGCCCAGGGTCCGGGTGAGCTCGACGATGGCCGTGAGCACCGCACCGGTCTCCCCGGCCACGGCCCGCTCGGCCGCATTCAGCAGCGACCGGTCGATCTTGAGCGTGCCGATCGGCAGGGAGAACAGCTGCGCGAGGGACGACCAGCCGGTCCCGAAGTCGTCGATGGCGACCCGCACACCGAAGCTCCGCAGCACGGTGAGCTGGTCCTCGGCGCGGGTCGGGTCCTCGGCGACGCTGGTCTCGGTCAGCTCCAGGACCAGCTGGTCCGGCGGCAGCCCGGAGTCGCGCAGCGCCACCCGGACGTCCCTGACCAGGGTCTCGGCGGAGAAGTGCCGGGCGCTCACGTTCACCGACATGCGCAGCGGAAGCCCCTGCGCGGCCCACTCGGCCGCCTTGCGGGTCGTCTCGCGGAGCAGCCACCGGGTGATCGGGATGACCTGACCGGTCTCCTCGGCGACGGACAGGAAGGAGTCGGGAGGGAGCAGGCCGCGCTCGGGATGCTGCCAGCGGACCAGGGCCTCCACGCCCTCGACCGCGCCCGTGTCCAGGCGGACGACCGGCTGGTAGTGGACGACGAGCTGGTCGATCGCGTCGCCTCGCAGCCGCGTGGCGACCTCCAGCCGCCAGCGCGCCGCCTCGCGGAGCCCGGGGGAGAACAGGTGGACCCGGTCGCGTCCGGAGCTCTTCGCCGCGAACATCGCGGCGTCGGCGTCACTGAGCAGCTGGTGCGGGTCGCGCACGTCCGACCGGGACACGGCGACGCCGATGCTCGCCGACAGGGGAACGGAGATGCCGGACGCCGTGAACGGCGAGGTGAACGTCGTCTGCAGCCGGAAAGCCAGCGCCGCGGCCTCTGCCTGGTCGCAGTCGCGGGCGAGGACGACGAACTGGTCGGCACCGAGCCGGCCCACGGCGTCGCCCGGTCGCACCTGCTCGGCCAGGCGACCGCCCACCTCGCGCAGCAGCCGGTCGCCGAGCTGGTGGCCGAGGGAGTCGTTGACCGTCTTGAACCCGTCGAGGTCCAGCACCAGCAGTGCGGTGCCCGGGGCGTCGGGGGAGCCCGACGCCAGCGCGTCGGCGGTCATGTCCAGCAACGTGGCTCTGTTCGGCAGGCCGGTCAGCTCGTCGTGGCCCGCCCGCCAGGCGAGCGCCTGCTCGCCCCGCACCCGGTCGGTGATGTTCGTGTGGGTCACCACGATTCGTCGCGACTCCGGAACCCGCGCGGCCTGCAGCCGGAACCAGCTGGTGAACGAGCCGAGCTGGGCGGAGTACTCGTGGTCGAACGACCCGGGAGGACTCTCCGCGGACTCGGCCTGCAGCCGGTGGAACGCGGCCGCGATCATGGCGTGGTCGCCGGGCCGCAGTCCTCGCGACATGCAGTCCAGATATCCGTCACCGACCCCGCCGGCGTCGATGTCGTTGCTGCGCAGCAGGTCGGCGTCGGCCTCCCAGGCTCGGTTGGTGACCAGGATGCGGCCGTCCTCGCCGACCAGGACGGTGGCCGTCGGCAGGGCCGCGAGGACTGCCGTGAGCTCGTGGAGCGCGGCCTCCCGCTGCTGGTCGGTGCGGTGCCGCGCGTCGATGTCCCGGAAGAAGACGGCGAGCCCGCCCGGGTCGGGAAACGCTCGCACGTCGTACCAGCGGTCCTGCGGCTCGTGGTAGTACTCGAACTGGCGGGGCTGCCGGTCGGCGAGGACGTCCCGGAAGTGCGTCTCGGCGATCGTCCCGCGCGAGGCCGGGAAGACATGGAACGCGTGGTGACCGAGCAGCTTCTGCGCTCGGCGCTCGAGCAGCCTCTCGGCCGCGGCGTTCAAGTACGTGAACCGGCCCTCGTGGTCGAGGCGGTAGACGGCATCGGGGACGCCGGCCAGCACGTCGGGCTGGCTTGGCCGCGGCCCGTCACCGTCTGGTTGCACGCTCCCCCGCCTCGCCCGTTCGTCGTCCGCTCCAGGCGGAAATTCGGTACGGACCCGTCCGGCAGTGCCGCGGTCGCCCGGTGAATGACATCGAGAGTAGTTCCTCGGACGGGTGATCAGACAGCCGCGATCGACGCCCGATCGACGATCGTGCCGGCCGCGGCACCGGCCGGGAGCATCCCGAGCGCGGCACCGCCGCGTTCGCCCAGGCGAGAGGCGCAGAAGGCATCCGCGACGGCCGTCGGCGCGTACCGCAGCAGCAGCGAGCCCTGGAGGCACAGCGCGAGAAGACCGGCGATTCGCCGCGCCCGGAACGGTAGCCCTTCCGCGTCCCCGAGCTCGGCGTGCAGCCGCTTCACCGCGTCGTCGAACCGCTCGTCCGCCCCGCGGGCGAGCTCGATCTCCGCGCTCACCGCGGCCAGCGTGTCCGAGGAACGCCCCATCGCGCGCAGCACGTCGAGCGCGATCACGTTGCCCGACCCCTCCCAGATCGAGTTCAGCGGCGACTGCCGGTAGAGCCGCGGCAGCCCGGAGTCCTCGACGTACCCGTTGCCGCCCAGCACCTCCATCGCCTCGGCGACGACGCCCGGCGCCCGCTTGCACACCCAGAACTTCGCCGCGGCACCCGCCAGGCGCAGGAACGCCGACTCGCCCGAGTCCACCGCCGCCGCGAGCCGGATGGCCAGGGCGGTCGCCGCCTCGCTCTCCACGGCCAGGTCGGCCAGCACGTTCTGCATCAGCGGCTGGTCGACCAGCAGAGCGCCGAACGCCCGCCGGTGCCGGGCGTGGTGGATCGCCTGGGTGAGGGCGGCGCGCACCGTGGCGGCCGAGCCCAGGACGCAGTCCAGCCTGGTCATGTTGACCATCTCGATGATCGCCGGCACGCCGCGGCCGGGCTCGCCGACCAGCCAGCCCACCGTCCCGTCGAACTCCACCTCGCTGGAGGCGTTGGACCGGTCGCCGAGCTTGTCCTTGAGACGTTGCACGTGGAACACGTTCCGGCTGCCGTCCGGAAGTACCCGCGGGACGGCGAAGCACGACACGCCCTCCTCGAGCTGCGCCAGCACCAGGAACAGGTCGCTCATGGGCGCGGAGGTGAACCACTTGTGGCCCGTCAGGCGGTAGGACTCGTCCGGCTCGGCCACGGCGCGAGTGGTGTTGGCCCGGACGTCGGAGCCCCCTTGCTTCTCCGTCATCCCCATGCCGGCGATCAGCCCTCGCTTGGCCGACGGCTCGGTCAGTCCGAACTGGTAGGCCGTGGCGGTGAGCCCCGGCTCGTAGCGCGCCGCGAGCTCGGGGGTGCGGCGCAGCGCGGGGACGGCGGCGTAGGTCATGGTGATCGGACAGGCATGGCCCATCTCGTTCTGGGTCCAGCCGACATAGCCGACGGCGCGGCGCACGTGCGCGTGGGGAAAGCGCGTCGGGGCGGTGGGATCGGCGAACTGTGTCGGGGCGGCGGGGTGGGCGGACTGCGTCGGGGCGGTGGGGTGGGCGGACAGGGCAGCCCACGGTGCGCCGGCCAGGCCGTTCTCGACCGCCGTCCGCATCAGCTCGTGCCAGTAGGGATGGAACTCCACCTCGTCGATCCGGTGGCCGTAGCGGTCGTGGGTCCTGAGCTTCGGCGGATTCTCGTTGGCGACCCGGCCCCACTCCTGCGCCTGCTCGCTGCCGGCCAGCCGCCCCAGGTCGGCCAGCGAATGCAGCGTCGCCTCGTCGGCATGCCGCAGGCAGGCCTCGGCGAGCGCCGCGTCGCCGGCGATCGGATCGTGCCCGGCCGACGGCGGCACCTGGTTGGTCACCTCGTGCGTGGACCCCATGATCGACACCGTACGTGGCCGGGGACACAGCCGGGCGACACTCCCGAGGGGCGGGTCAGGCGGTCGAGCGGAGCCGCTCGGCGATCGACTCGACCGTCTCGACCCGTCCGGTCAGCACGTCGGTGACCAGGGCGATCGCCTCGTCATCCGTCAGCGTCGACGCCCGCCCGCGACGAGCCAGGTACACCGCGGTCGCGGCCCAGCAGAACGGCCGGTTCCCGTGCACCAGCGGCGCCGTGGTGGCGAGGGAGTGCAGCAACGCCGCCGCCCGCTCCTCCACGCTGGGGTAGACGTCGTGTCCGAGCACGCGGGCCTCCACCCGGGCGAGGGCCGCACTGAGCAGTCCGAGGTCACGGACACGGACGTGCGGTCCGACCGTGCGCCGGGCGACCTCCAGGAGATCCTCGAGGCTCAGTCCTGCCATCGGCTCAGCTGCGCCACGGCGCCGGCGTAGCGGCCGAGCTCCTCGTCGATCAGCACGGCGATCGGCACCTCCGGCTCCTGGGCCCGGATGTAGGCCTCCACCGCGCGCCGGGCGACGTCCTGCATCGAGGCGCCCTCGGCGCGCGCGCGACGCCGTAACGCATCGGTCTGCGCCTCGTTGAGTCGCAGTGTCATCGCCATGCCAGGTCGTCCCCCGAACGTCGTAGCGGTTCGTCCGTCAGTGGTATCAGCGTGATACCACGAACGGTAACGGCTCGATTTCGGTAACGCTCTGCAATCCCCCGAACAGGGGTAACGCTGTGACACGCCGCACAGCGGATTGGTGGTGCGCGATCGGGTAGCCCAGCGGACGGACTCGTCCATAACGTCCGCCGCATGACCGGGACCACCGCGACCAGGAACGGCCTCGTGCCGTCGCCTGCCCGCTGGTCCTGGCTCCGCCGCATGACGGCCGTGTGTTTCCTGGGAGCCGGCGCCTACGCCTGCATCGCCGTCTCGACCGACGCCGCCGTCGCCGCCGTCGAAGAGCCGGCGGCCTCGGCGACGCACCACGAACCAGCGCCTGACCAGCGAACATCCCCCGCGTCGAGCACCACGGCCAGCTCTGGGACCACGACGACGACGACCTCGGCGACGGCCACGAGCCCGCAGCCGGAGAAGGCAGAATCCGAGCCGACGGAGCCCACGACGACGTCCGCGCACGCGGCGGAGGCCGCCGCCACGGCCGAGCCGGCTCCTGCTTCGACCACGTCCGAGTCGACGACGACCAGCTCCTCGACCAGCTCCTCGACCAGTTCCTCCAGCAGCTCCTCCAGCGGCTCCTCCACGAACTCGTCGAGCACCAGGACGACGACCACGACGAGCGACGGGACGACGACGTCGCAGACCGTCACCGCCACCTCCAGCAACGGGACGACGACGACGTCGGAGACCGTGACCACCACGTCCGGCAACGGGACGACGACGGAGACCGTCTCCACCACTCCGACCGGCGCCGACGCCACCACGCCGACCGACGAGACCGGCGCCGACGTCGCCACGCCGACCGACGAGACCGGCGCCGACGCCACCGGGACGCCGGAGTGCACCACCGGCGCGGCGACGGACACGGACGCCACCGCCGAGGATGCCGACAGCGCCGTCCCGGCGGCTTCCGCCTGCCAGGCCACCCCGTCCACCGCAACCGTGACGCCGACGACGGCTCCAGGGATCCTGTGCGCGCCGGGGACGACCGCCGGTCAGACGACGATCGCTGAACCGTCCGAGGCCGCAGCCACCGCTACCGCGGACGGTGCCGACGACGCCTCCCCGACCCGGGGCTCCTCGGCTGCCGCCGCACCGCAGCCGATCACTCCGGTGGCTCCGGTGACGACCACCGCAGCGCCGTCGGACCTGCTGGCCGAGCAGGTCGCCACCCCGGCCCCGCAGGCGCCCGCGAGCGCCCCGGTCGTGCCGCAGGCTCCGGCTCCCGCGCCGGCCACCACCACCACCGTCGGCGGCGGCAGCTGCAGCGGCCAGGGTGCGGGGCCGGGTTCCGCCAAGGCGGGCTCCGCGTCAGCCATCGCCGTCCTGGGCTCGCCCTTCGAGGTCTCCCTCGCAGTGAAGGACGCCGCGCCCGCTGCGCCGGCAGAGGGGTCACTCGCCACCGCGGCGATCGACCCCTCCGACCGGCCGGACTGACGCCGCCGCTCCAGCGGCCAGCGTCCGTCCACAGGTGTGCCACGGGGGGCACATCACCGACCAAGTGCAGCCGCCCCAAGCGATCACCCATTCACCCTGCGCGTCACTTCATACCCAACGGTGGCGTGCACACTCGCAAAGGACACGCACGTGAATCGATCCGTGAGAAACGGACTCGCCATCGCAGGCATGGCCGGAGGAATGCTCTTCCTCGGCCAGGCGGCGGCGAGCGCCGACGAGGGCAGCAACAACGCCTCGGCAGGCGACGGCTCCAACACCGTCGCCACCGCCTCCAACACCTCCGACTCCAACGCCACGGGCGGAGACGGCGGCGAGGACGGCAACGGCGGCGACGCCGACAGCAACGTCGACCAGAACAGCGATGCCAGCAACGACGTCGAAAACAACGCCCAGACCGGCGACATCAACGCCGGCGGCGGCACCTCCGCCGTCGTCGTCGTTGCCGGCAACGGCAACCAGGCCGAGGCCGGCAGCGAGGAGGGCGACGTCGACGCCTCGCAGGACGTCCACAACGAGGTGAACGTCGCCTC
>NZ_VFQE01000003.1 GCF_006717095.1 Blastococcus colisei | reverse complement strand
CGACGTTGTCGAAGAAGACGTCGATGCCGCCCGGTGCGGCAGCCGCGAGCTGCTTCGCGACCGGGCCGTCGTGGTAGTCGAAGGCGGCGGTGAAGCCGAGCTCCTCGGTCAGCCAGCGCACCTTCTCCGGTGTCCCCGCGCTGCCGATGACCGCAGAGGCGCCGTTGAGTCGAGCGAACTGTCCGACCAGGCTGCCGACCGCGCCTGCGGCGCCGGAGACGAAGACGGTGTCACCCTCCCGGAACCCCGCGAGCCGGAAGAGCCCGACCCAGGCGGTCAGCCCCGGCATGCCGAGCACGCCCAGGTGGTAGCTCGGGGGGACGCCGAGGAGCTCGGGCAGTACCCGCACGTGCCTCGCGTCGAGGACGGCGACGTCCCGCCAGGCCGCGTCGGCCAGCACCAGCGCGCCCTCCGGGACGGCGGGGGAGCGTGACGCGATGACCCGGCCCACCGCGCCGCCCTTCATGGTCTCGCCGACCTCCCACGCCGCCGCGTAGGACTTCCCCGCGTTCATCCGGCCGCGCATGTACGGGTCGACGGACATGGCCAGCATGCGGACCAGGATCTGCCCGTCGGACGGGTCCGGGCGCTCCAGCTCCACCAGCCGGAAGTCCTCGGGGGTCGGCTCGCCGTGCGGACGGGCCGCCAGCTGCCATTCACGCGTCGCTACGGGCATGCCCTCGATCCTGCATGCCGCGGGTCAGGGGCGCCGTCCGGGTCGATCGGTGGCGCGCGGCCGGGTTGCAGCGCGGGCCTACGCTCGGAGCATGTTGTTCTCCCGGACGAAGACGCAGGCGGTATCGGCCGAGGACGCGCTGCCCGGCCGCCCCGACCCCCTCCCGCACGTGCCCGAGGTCCACGCCGTCAACGGCAACCGCATCCAGCCGCCCTTCCCCGAGGGCGTACAGACCGCCGTCTTCGGCGCCGGCTGCTTCTGGGGCGTGGAGAAGGTCTTCTGGGAGATCCCGGGCATCTACTCCACCGCGGCCGGCTACGCCGGGGGTCACACCCCGAACCCGACGTACGAGGAGGTCTGCTCGGCGCGCACCGGGCACACCGAGGTGGTGCTGGTCGCCTACGACCCGGCGGTCATCTCCTACGAGCAGCTGCTCAAGGCGTTCTGGGAGGACCACGACCCGACCCAGGGCATGCGCCAGGGCAACGACATCGGCACGCAGTACCGTTCGGCGATCTACTACTCCTCGCCCGAGCAGGAGGCCGCCGCCCGCGCCACCCGCGACGCGTACCAAGAGCGGCTGAAGGCGGCGGGCTACGGCGAGATCACCACCGAGATCGCGCGGCTGGGCGAGTTCTTCTACGCCGAGGACTACCACCAGCAGTATCTGTACAAAGTGCCGAACGGCTACTGCCCGGTGCACTCGACGGGCGTCTCCTGCCCGGTCGGGCTCCCCGGCGTCTGACCCGCCTCTCCCAGGCATAGGAACCTTTACATACGGTTCTGACCGCGAATCCGTACGTAAAGGTTCCTATGCCTGACGACTGGGAGGGCGGCTGCATGGAGGTCCTGCGCACCCCTGACGAGCGGTTCACCGGCCTGCCGGACTTCCCGTACGAGCCCCGGTACGTCGAGGTGGACGGCGGCCTGCGGGTCGCCTGCGTCGACGAGGGCCCGGCGGACGGCGAGACGGTCCTGCTGCTGCACGGTGAGCCGTCGTGGTCGTTCCTGTACCGCCGGATGATCCCGGTGCTCACCGCCGCCGGTCTGCGCGTCGTCGCCCCCGACCTCGTGGGGTTCGGGCGCTCGGACAAGCCGGTGGACCGCGCCGCCTACAACTACGCGGCCCACGTCGAGTGGATGCGGCAGGCGCTGTTCGACCGGCTCGGCCTGGACGACGTCACGCTGGTCGGCCAGGACTGGGGTGGGCTGATCGGGCTGCGGCTGGTCGCCGAGAACCCCGACCGGTTCGCCCGCGTCGTGGTGGCCAACACCGGCCTGCCGACCGGCGACCAGAAGATGAGCGAGGCGTTCCTCGCCTGGCAGCGATTCTCGCAGGAGTCACCGGACTTCCGGATCGGCCGGGTGGTCTCCAACGGCTGCGCGACGGATCTGGCACCGGAGGTGGTCGCCGCCTACGACGCACCGTTCCCCGACGACCGCTACACCGCCGGCGCGCGGGTATTCCCGGCGCTCGTGCCCACCCGGCCCGACGACCCGGCCGCAGCGGCCAACCGCGCGGCATGGGGGGTCCTGGCCCGCTGGGACAAGCCGTTCCTCACCGCGTTCTCCGACGGCGACCCGATCACGGGGGGCGGTGACCGGGTGTTCCAGAAGCTGGTCCCCGGCGCCCAGGGGATGCCGCACACGACGCTCGCCGGCGGCGGGCACTTCCTGCAGGAGGACGTCGGCCCCGAGCTCGCCCGCGTCGTCGCGGACCTGATCGCCGCCACCCCCGCCCGCTGACCGGCAGTTATGGCCATAACTGCTGATCGGTTGTTCGCGACCTTGCGCCGGGCTCCCGACGTCGAGGCGCCGGAACTGGTCGCCGTCGACGCGACCGACCGCCTGCTGCTGGACGAGGCGGCCGCGGCGCTGACGCTGTGCGGGCCCGGCGAGGTCGCCGTCGTCGACGACGCCTACGGCGCGCTCACGCTCGGCGCGGCAGCCCTGCACGGCGCCTCCGACGTCCGGGTGGCGCAGGACCTGCTCGTCGGCGAGCGGGCGCTGGCCCGCAACGCCCTGCGCACCGGCCTGACGGGCACCTACCGCTCCCTGCCGCTCGCCGAGGTGGCTGCGGGCGCTCGCGTCGTGCTGGTCCAGGCACCGAAGGCGCTGGATGCGCTGCGCGAGATCGCCGAGCGGGTTGCCGCCGTCGCCGCGCCCGACGTCACCGTGCTCGTCGGCGGCCGGGTGAAGCACATGACGCACGCGATGAACGACGTACTGCTCGATTCCTTCACCGAGGTGAGCGCCACGCTGGCCCGGCAGAAGTCACGGGTGCTCGTCGCTCGCGGTCCGAAGGCGTCGGCGTCCTCGTCCCCCCGCTGCCAGGAGCATCCCGACCTCGCACTGACCGTCTGCGCGCACGGCGCGGCGTTCGCGGGCACGAAGATCGACATCGGCACCCGGACGCTGCTCGGTGCGCTGGACCGCATGGCTCCCGGCGCCGCGACCGCGCTGGATCTCGGCTGCGGCACCGCTGTGCTGGCCGTCCTGCTGGCCCGCGCGCGCCCGTCGCTGGAGGTGCTCGCCGCCGACCAGTCCGCGGCGGCGGTCGCGTCGGCCCGGGCGACGGCGGAGGCCAACGGCGTCGCGGACCGCATCCGGGTGATCAGGGACGACGCGGCCGACTCCGTGCCCGACGCGAGCCTCGACCTCGTCGTCTGCAATCCCCCGTTCCACGTCGGCGTCGCGGTCGTGACCACGGCCGCCGACCGGCTCTTCGCCGCCGCGGGCCGGGTGCTGCGGCCGGGCGGTGAGCTGTGGACGGTGTACAACAGCGCGCTGCGCTACAAGCCGGCTCTCGCCCGGACCGTGGGCCCCACCCGCGTCGCCGAGCAGACGCCCAAGTTCACCGTCACCGTCTCCACGCGCCGCTGACCCCCTCGTCCCCGGACGGCTGGGACGGGCAGCCGCCGCCCGGCGCTCCGCCGGACTGACCGCCGCGGTCGACCCCCGGGGGGGCGCCGGCGGTACGCGGGAGCGGCAGAGGAGGGCGCGCCGGACCTGCGCCCTGGTCGTCCGTCCCGTGCGCGGGCAGGCTGGGTCCATGAGGACGTCGCACTCGTGGTCATCCGCGCTGCGGAGACTCCGGCCCTGGATCGTCGGCTGGTTCACGTTCCAGGCCGTCGTGGCGCTCACCGGATGGCTCGTCGCCCGCCGCAGGAACGAGGGCGACGAGAGCAGCACCAGCATCCGGCGGGTGCTCACCCACAACGGCCTGGAGCTGCGTCCGGTGAACCCCGAGCTGTCCCGGCTGCGCGTCGACCTGGCCATGGCCGGCGGCGAGATCGATCTGACCGGCCTCCCGCTGCCGTCGCACGGCATCGACCTGACCGTGCGGATGGGCATGGCCGGGCTGGCGGTGCGCGTGCCGGCGGACTGGCGCGTCTGGTGGCGGTTCCGCGGCGTGGGCGGGATCGGCACCGACGGCTCGCTGCAGCGCACCCACGACGAGCACGCCGCCGACCTGCGCATCCACGCCGTGGTGGTGCTCGGCGGCATCGGCGTCGAGGCCGGTTGACCGACCCCACAGGTCGGTCAGCAGAAGCCGGGCGTGCCCTGCCAGGCGACCTCGGCCGGCGGGACGTCGTCCCGGAGGACGGCGCCCTCGATCAGCCCGTACGGGCGGTCGTCGGCGTGGTAGACGGCATCGGGGTTGTCGAGGCCGAACGCGGAGAGGTCCACGAGGAAGTGGTGCCGGTTCGGCATGGACATCCGGATCTCGGCGACGTCCGGCCACTGCTGCAGGACCGCCTCGCCCATCGCGTAGAGCGACTGCTGCAGCGCCAGGGAGTGCGTCGAGGCGAACGCCTCGAGCAGCGTCGTGCGCACGCCGCAGAAGAGCGCGTCGAAGTCCAGGTCGATGTCGGTGTACCGCCAGCGGGCGGTCACCGCCGTGGCCAGGATCCGGTCGCGCGTCTCGGCCAGCGTGGTGTACCGGTCACGTGGAAAACCCCAGAACTCCGAGCCCGTGGTCTTGAGGACGACGAGGTCGCCCAGGCCGGCGAGGACGTGCGTCTCGTCGCCGTCCACGGTCACCACCGCCGTCCGGACCTCGGCGCCGGCCTTCCGGAAGGAGTGGTCGTGCCCGGTGCCCCCGACGGCGATCCGCTCCCAGCCGTAGGACTCCACGGCCACGCGGGCGCCGGTGATCCAGCCGTAGGAGCCGGCGAAGTGCCGGGCCAGCCGGAGGCCGAACGCCTCGGGGGAGCCCACGCCGTCGCGGGCGAAGGCGAACACGGTGTTCTTCTGCGCGTCCGTCGTCAGCACGTGGGCGTTGTCGCCGGCGATGTGCGCGGCGCTGAAGTCCCCACGCAGGCTCGAGCTGACGTTGAGATCCACCAGCGAGTGCCGGGGCGTGCTGCGGTCGACCGCCACGACGCGGACCTCCGCCTTCCCGTACTGGTTGGGCCCGAGCACGATCGCCATGGTCAGCAGCCTTCCCGCCGGTGCGGCGCGGATGTTGCACGTGGAACCGGCGCTCAGGAGCCCCGGTAGGTCGAGTACGCGAACGGCGCGAGCAGCAGCGGCACGTGATGGTGCTCGCCGGGTTCGACGACGGCGAAGGTGATCCACACCTCCGGGTAGAACGCTTCCCGGCCCTGCTCGGCGAACCACTGCCCGGTGGCGAAGACGAGGCGGTGGGTGCCGGCCGCGGTGGCGTCCTCGGTCAGCCGGCAGCGGCCGTCCCGGTCGGTCACGCCCTCGGCGATGGGCTTCTCGCCGGCGAACAACCGGACGGCGATCCCCGCGGCCGGGCGGCCCAGCACCGAGTCGAGCACGTGCGTCGAGACACTCATGACACCAGCGCCTTCACCCGCAGCGCGGTGATCTGGGCCAGCTGCTCGGTGACCTCGGCGCGCTCGGCGTCCTCGTCGTTGCCCAGCCGCCGCTCCAGCTCGGCCAGCATCTCCTCGGGAGAGCGGCCGGAGGCGCGGATCAGGAACACGTGACCGAAGCGGTCCTCGTACCGGCGGTTGCCGTCCAGGAGGGCCTCGCGGGTGGCGTCGTCGGCGCCGGTCATCGAGCTCTGTTCGGTTCGGGAGGACATCGCCTCGGTGGAGTCGCCCGCCATGCGGTCACCGATCCGCGGATGGGCGCCGAGCGCGATCAGCACCTCGTCCCACGGCAGGGACCGGGCCACCTCCTCGGCGCGGGTGACCAGGGTGTCGACGTCCCGGTAGGGCCGGCCGGCGACGAGCTCGGCGGCGAACCGCGGGGCGGCGTTGCAGGCCCGGAGCGCCTGGACGGCCTGGTCGGCGGGCTCGTCGTCGAAGTCGTCGAGGGAGCTCACGGTGAGAGGATGCCAGCCCGGCCGGTCGAGGGAAGGTGCGGCGATGGTGGACGTTCGCGTGGAGGGCCCGGCCGTCGAGCGCGGCGAGGAGATCCTGACCCCGGAGGCCCTGGCCTTCGCCGCAGATCTGCAGACCCGCTTCGGCGCCCACCGCGACGCACTGCTCGCCGCCCGGGCGACCCGCCGCGCCGAGATCGCCACCGCCCGCCGGATCGACTTCCGGACCGAGACCGTCGCGGTGCGCGAGGGGGCCTGGCAGCTGCCGCCACCCCCGCCGGGCCTGGTCGACCGGCGGGTCGAGATCACCGGGCCGACCGAGCCGAAGATGGCGATCAACGCCCTGAACTGCGGCGCGAACGTCTGGCTGGCCGATCTCGAGGACGCCAACACCCCGCACTGGCGCAACGTCGTCGGCGGGCAGGTCGTGCTGAAGGACGCCGTCCGCCGGACGCTCGCCTTCACCGGCCCGGACGGCCGGGAGTACCGCCTCCGGGAGGACGGCGAGCTGCCGACGATCGTGCCGCGCCCCCGCGGCTGGCACCTGCCGGAGCGACACCTGCTGGTCGGCGGCGAACCGAGCGTCGGCGCGCTGGTCGACGCCGGCCTGTACCTGTTCCACAACGCGCAGGAGCAGCTCGACCGCGGCAGCGGGCCGTACTTCTACCTGCCCAAGATGGAGGGCCACCTCGAGGCCCGGCTGTGGGCGCTGGTCTTCGACCACGCCGAGCAGGTGCTCGGCCTCCCGACCGGCTCCATCCGCGCCACCATGCTCATCGAGACCATCCCGGCCGCGTTCGAGATGGAGGAGATGCTGCACGCGCTCGGCAGCCACGCCGCCGCGCTGAACGCCGGCCGGTGGGACTACCTGTTCAGCGTCATCAAGGTCTTCCGCGACGCGGGGCCGGAGTTCGTGCTCCCCGACCGGGCCGCGGTGACGATGACCGCGCCGATGATGCGCGCCTACACCGAGCAGCTGGTCTCGGTCTGCCACCGCCGTGGCGCCCTGGCCATCGGCGGCATGGCGGCGGCGATCCCCAGCCGACGCGACGCCGAGGCCAACGAGCGCGCTCTGGCGAAGGTCCGCGACGACAAGACCCGCGAGGCCGGCGACGGCTTCGACGGCTCGTGGGTGGCGCACCCCGACCTGGTGGGCGTCTGCCGCGAGGTGTTCGACGGCGTCCTCGGCGACCGGCCCAACCAGATGGACCGGCTCCGGGACGACGTGCACGTCACGCCGGAGCACCTGCTCGACGTCGCTGGTGTGCCGGGCGAGCGGACCATGGCCGGGCTCCGGGCCAACGTGGAGATCGCGATCCGCTATCTGGCGGCCTGGCTGGCCGGCAACGGCGCGGTCGGCATCCACGGGCTGATGGAGGACGCCGCGACCGCCGAGATCAGCCGCTCGCAGGTGTGGCAGTGGATCGACGCCGGTGTCGAGCTCGACACGGGGGAGACGGTGACCGGGGACCTCGTGCGTCGGGTGATCGACGAGGAGGTGGCGGGCATCGGTGAGCTGGACCGGCTGGACGACGCCCGGTTCCTCTTCGAGCAGGTGGCGCTGGCCGACGAGTTCCCCGACTTCCTGACCCTGCCGGCCTACTCGATGATCGACTGATGGCGCTACGGGAGGAGATCTACGCCGCGCTGGACCGTCGGCTCGCCCCGGTCGACGACGCCCGCCTCGCCGCCCATCCCGGCGAGCGGCCGGACCGGCAGCCGCTGCACACCTGCTACGTGCCCGCCGACGCCGTCGTCCCCGGGCTGGCGGGGGAGTGGGGTGCAGCTGCACTGGCCGCCCTCGACGAGCACGGCCTGCCCGACCTCGGGCTGGACCCGGGGCTGGTCGAGCAGGTGCTGCCGCGGGTGCGGGCCAAGCTGGCCGCCGAGCCGGTGGAGGACCTGCGGGTCGACGCCGAGGACGGCTACCGCCGTGGTGCCGAGGCCGAGGACGACGACGTGCTGCGCGCGGCGGCGATCGTGGCCGCCGACCGGGCCGCGGGCACCGCCCCGCCGTCGCTCGGCATCCGGGCCAAGTCGCTGGAGGGGCCGACCCGGCGGCGCGGTGTCCGGTCGCTCGACCTCTTCCTCGGGGGCCTGGGCGCCGGCACCGTCGTCGTGACGCTGCCGAAGGTGACCGCCGTCGAGCAGGTCCGCGCCTTCCTCCCGGTGCTCGACGCCCTGGAGGACGCCCACGGCGTCGCCGTCGCGCTCGAGCTGCAGGTCGAGACCCCGCAGGCGGTCCTCGGGCCCGACGGGGCGGTGACGCTCGCCCGGATGGTGCACGCCGCGGGCAGCCGGCTGACCGGCCTGCACTACGGCACCTACGACTACAGCGCCGCCCTCGGCATCGCCGCGGCCCACCAGGCCTCCGACCACCCGGCGGCCGACCTGGCCAAGCAGCTGATGCAGGTCGCCGTCGCGGGCACCGGGGTGAGGGCGGTCGACGGCTCGACCAACGTGCTGCCGGCCGGCTCGCGCGAGCAGGTGCACGCCGCCTGGCGGCTGCACGCCGGGCTGGTGCGCCGGGCGTTGGAACGTGGCTTCTACCAGGGCTGGGATCTGCACCCCGCGCAGCTGGTCACCCGCTACGTGGCCACCTATGCCTTCTTCCGCGCGGCGCTGCCCGCGGCGGCCGGACGGCTGGCCGCCTACCTCGACCGGTCGGACGCCGGGGTGCTCGACGAGCCGGCCACCGCCCGCGCGCTGGCGACCGTGGTGCTCCGTGGGCTGGACTGCGGTGCGGTGGACGACACGGACGTCAGTGCCGCTGGCGGGCCGGATCGGGCAGTGCTGGATAGTGTTGCTGGCCGGCGGCCCGGGGGAGCCGAAGTGGTCGCCGGACACCATCCGGCTCGCTGAAGACCCTCGGCGGGCCGCCCCGAGAGGTTCTGCGATGAGCGCGCTACCCGTCGCCGCCTGTCCCACCGAGGCGGAGCTCGAGTTCGACCGCCAGATCGACGCACTCGCCCTGAGCGGGCTGCCCGAGGCGATGGAACTGTCCGAGTCGTGCTTCCGTGCCTGCGCGGAGCCGCTGCGCGACCTGTTGCCCCCGGTGCCGGGGACCAGCGACCGGATCCCGTTCGTCGTCGTCTTCCCGGCCCTGCCCGTCACGCCCGTGCTGGAGACGGTGCACACGGTGGGTGGGGCCGGCTTCACGACGATGGGCGACGACGACCTGGCCCGCTTCCGGCCGCTGCCCGAGCTGGGCGTCCCGGCCGGGCCGTACCTGCTGCTCGACATCGATCTCGGCGCCGACACGTTCGACCAGCCGCCGGGAGAGGTGCTGCCACGCCTCACCGCGGCCGGTCGTACCCCGCTGACCATCGCCGAGGGGCTGGCGCTGCTGGTCTCCGACCCCGGCGTCCTCCGCAGCCGCAACTGCTTCTCCGTCGCCGGCTCGCGCGCGGGGGACAAGCGGGTGCCGGCGTTCTGGGTCAGCTCCCGTCGCCCGAGGCTGGGCTGGTGCTACCAGGGGGCTCCGCACAGCTGGCTCGGAACGGCGTCCTGCGCCGGTCGCCGCGGCGAACCCCACGCCATCTCGTCCTTGGCCGCCCCGGTTCCGCGCGGTTAACCTGCATGTCTCAGAATGAACGCTCAATCGACCGGCTGAGCCGGTCCTGGATGCGCGCGGGGGGCTGGTGGACCGCTCTGCGACGGAGTGCCCCTCGCCGGTCCTGCCGACCCAGCGTGTCCACGGGACGACTCCGGTGAGTGACGGGCACGGAGCAGCCGTCGTGGGCAGCGAGTCGGAGCTGCTCGCCGTCGCGCTGCCCTTCGTGGAGGCCGGCCTGAGCGCGGGTGATCTCGTGGCGCTGACCTGTCCGCCGGACACGGTCGCCCTGCTCGCGCGGGAGCTCGGGCCGCAGGCCGGCGCGGTGGAGTCCGACCAGCGGTTGAGCCTGCTCGGCTCCCGGGCCCCCGACGCCCTCGCGATGTGCAGCCGATACCTCGAGCGGGCCGCGGCCTCGGGATCTGGCCGGCTGCGTGTGCTGGCCGAGGTGGACTTCGGCCACGATCCGGCGGACTGGCGGGAGGGCCAGCGCTACGAGTCGGTCTCGAACCGGCTGATGGGAACGGCGCCGCTGGACGCCCTCTGCCTGTACGACCGGCGCCGGTTGGATCCCTCGGTCGTCGAGAGCGCTGCCGCGACCCACCCTGTGCTCGTCGAGGGCTCCGGTCGGCGTGCCAACCCGGCGTTCCAGGACCCGGGCACCTACGTCCCGTCCCTGCCGCTGCCGCGGGAGCCGGTCGAGGACGGCGAGCCCGTCTTCGCCGTCGACGACGCGCGCACGCTGGCCGGTCTGCGCCACCAGCTGGGCGCGGTGCTCGCCTCCCTGGTGCCTGGCCGCGACCAGCAGGGGGACCTGCACCTGGCCCTCAGCGAGATCGCGGCCAACGCCTTCCGCCACGGGGTTCGGCCGGTGTCGGCCCGGGTCTGGGGCGACGGGGGGCACGTCGTCTGCCGGATCACCGACCGCGGCACGTCCTACGCCGATCCCTTCAGCGGCTTCGTCCCCGCGCACGGCCTCGACCTGTCCCGCGGAGGAATGGGGCTGTGGCTGGCCCGCAAGCTGTGGGACCACGTGGACGTGCTGCCCGGCCCGGCCGGGCTGAGCGTCCGCCTCAGCAGTCGCGTCCGCTGACCCCCTCCCCGGGTCGCTGCTTGACGGGCAGATGCCTCACTGCTGAGGTACCTGGGTGATAGTGGTGACCGCGGCCGGGGGGCGCACCGGGGGTGCCGTCGTCCGAGGTCTGTGGTCGCGAGGGCTGCGGGTGCGCGCGCTGGTGGGCAGCCGCCGGCCGCGACCCGAGCTGACCGCCTTGAGCGCCGACGTCGTCGGCACCGACCTCACCGACGCGTCGGCCGTGGAGCCCTTGCTGGCCGGTGCCGACGCCCTCTACCTCATCTGGCCGAACTTCGACCCGGGGGAGACGGCCGGCGCCACCGCACTGCTCGCCGCGGCCCGCCGGGCCGGAGTCGGCCGGGTGGTCTACCACTCCGTGCTGCGTCCGCAGGCCCGGGCGATGCCGCACCACGCCGCCAAGGACCGCGTGGAGGAGGTGCTGGACGCGAGCGGGCTCCGCTGGCGCGTCCTGCAGCCGTGCGCCTACGCTGACAACCTCGACGGGCAGCTCGCCGAGGTGGCGGCCACCGGCACCTTCCGCAGCCCGTGGGGGCTGGCACGGGCCCAGTCCCTGGTGGACGTGCGCGACGTGGCCGACGCGGCGGTGGCGCTGCTGACGGAGGACGGCCTCGACGGCGGCACCTTCGAGGCGGTCGGGCCCGAGCCGCTGACCGCCCCCCGGATCGCCGCACTGCTCGCCGCGCGGCTGGGGCAGGACGTGCGCGCGGTCGACGTCGTCCCGGGCGGCGCGGTCCCACCCCTCGAGGACTACCCGGCGCACTGCGCCCGGCTGATGTTCGACCACTACCGGTCGCACGGATTCACCGGCAGCCCCCGCGTACTGGAGGCGCTCCTCGGCCGCCCGGCGCGCACCTTCGCCGAGCACCTCGCTGCGATAGACGTTCCCGGTGGAGCCGGGGAACTACGGTGAGCGACGTGCAGGACGCGGCACCGTCGAGCGGAGCGGAGGACGCGGTCGACCTGATCCTCGAGCAGTGGGCGCGGGAACGGCCGGATCTCGACTGCTCCCCGATGGGCATCATCGGCCGGATCACCCAGCTCCAGCGGGAGGTCTTCCTGGCCCAGCGGGCGACGTTCGCCCGGTACGGCCTGGACGCGCCCTCCTTCGACGTCCTGGCGGCGCTGCGGCGGGCCGGGCAGCCCTACCAGCTCACGCCGACCGCGCTGATGCGCACCGCCCTGGTGACCTCCGGCGCCATCACGCAGCGGCTGGACCGGCTGGAGGAGAAGGGACTGATCACCCGCGAGCGGAGCGAGGCCGACGGGCGGGCCGTGGTGGTGACGCTGACGGCGGCCGGCCGGGCCGCGCTCGACGCTGCGCTCCCCGATCATCTGGAGACCGGGCGGGCGCTGCTGGGCGGCCTGGCCGAGAGCGACCGGGAACTGCTCGCCGGTCTCCTGCGCCGGCTGCTGGTGGCCCGGGGACGGGTGCCGCAGAAGCCCTAGATCCGTCCCGGGGCGGCGTCGAGCAGGGCGCGCGAGTCCTTGCCGGAGCGCTTGGCCGTGTACATCGCCGTGTCGGCCGCGTGCAGCAGGCGCTCGGCGGTGTCGCCGGTCGCGGCCAGCGCCCCGCCGATGCTGGCAGTCGCCGAGACCGTCGTCCCGGCCAGCGCCATGGGGGCGCGCAGGGAGGTCAGCAGCCGGTCCGCCACGTCCCGCAGCCGGTCGCCGTCGGCATCGCTGAGCAGGACGGCGAACTCGTCGCCGCCCAGGCGGGCGACGACGTCGTCGGCCCGCACGTCGGCGGTCAGGCGTGCGGCGACCGTGACCAGCAGGTCGTCCCCGGCCGCGTGGCCGAGCGAGTCGTTGACGCTCTTGAAGTCGTCGATGTCGACGAACAGCACGGCGGGCGGCGCCGCCGGGTCGATCGAGGCGGTGGCGGCGGCCAGGCTCTCGGAGAACGCGGCCCGGTTCAGCAGGCCGGTGAGCGGGTCGGTCCGCGCTTGCCGGCGCAGCTCTTCCTCGAACATCTTGCGGTCGGTGACCTCGCGGAGGTTCACCACCCAGCCCTCGATGCCGGCGGCGTCGATCCGGCCGCTGATCCGCATCTCCACCCAGCGGGTGCCGCCCGAACTGTGCTGCACGCGGATGTCGGTGTCGACGACCCCGGACTCGATGTCGCTCGCGCTGCCGGCGGCGGCCACGGCGGCCCGGAGGCGCGGCTGGTCGCGGGGATCGGCCAGGTCGATGGCGTTGCGGCCCAGGTAGTCCGCCGGCGGGCGGCCCAGCAGGGACTGCACCGCGGGGCTCATGTAGGCGACGCAGCCGGAGGCGTCGACGATCGCGATGACGTCGGCGGCGTTCTCCAGCAGCAGTTGCAGCCGCGCCTCGCTGGCGGTCAGGGCGGCGCGCGTCCGCTCGCGCTCCCGGTTCAGCGCCATGAGCCGCCAGAGCGCCATCCCGGTGAGCAGCGCGCTTCCCGCTCCCAGGACGTAACCGACACCCCCGTGCCCCATGGTCCACAGGATCAGCAGGGCCGGGCTGACCAGCAGGGCCGCACCCAGGCCGAGAACCCGGGTGGCGGCATCCTCCTGCTCGGACTCCGGACGGCGGCCCATCAGCGCGACGGCGGGGTGCCGGCCGGCGAGGACCAGCGCCGCGACGGCGAGCAGGGGGAGGGGGTCGAGGAGGGGGGAGTCGCGCAGGGTCGTCCCGGCGAGGATGCGGCCGCCGTAGCCGACGACCGTGAGGACGGCGGCGGCGAGGAGGGCCATCGTGCTGACCGAGCGCCCGCCGTGCGACATGGCCAGCGGGACGCACACGATGAGGAGCACCGCGGTCAGCACGGGGGTGCCGATGCCCATCTCGACCAGGTCGCCGGACGTCGGTCGGCCGTTCCCGCTCAGCGCGAGGGCCGCGAGTGCGCCGGCGAGCAGCAGTGTGGCGGTGTCGATCCACGCGCTCCGGTCACGGCGCCGGGGCCCCCCACGCACGACGCCCAGCGCTCCGACGGCCATCGCGGCGTAGGCGGCGATGTCGAGGCCCGATTCGACGCCGCCGGCCGGGCCGGGAAAGACCCCGGCCAGCTCGAGGACCTCGGCCAGGCAGCTGAGCGTGAAGAAGAGCAGGCCCAGTGTGAGGCCCCGCCAGCCGACGACGAGCGGCGTCCGGTGGCGGCGGAGGGCGGTGACGGCACCGGCCAGGCCGCATCCGAAGAGGACGATCTCGGCGGCGGGACGCCACGGGCCCATGGGAACGAGGGTGACGACGGCGGCGACCACCAGCGCGGCCAGCGCCGCGTGCAGCCAGGCGGCACGGGCGGTCGGGACGGCGGGATCGCTCACGTCCCCCCATCGGCACCTGGGGCACGAACCTTGACGCGGTCACTCCGGCGGGGGATGCGGTGTGACCAGCGCTTTCTCAGCGGATGGGTGGCAGGTCGTCCGGACGGAGATCGGCACGAATCCGTACGAAACGGAGCGGGTGCCGGAACACGTCCGCCTGCAGGGCGGCGTCGGCGCTCACCTCGACCACCACGGTCGGCGCGACCCGGGTGACCGCGACCGACAGCCTGCCGCCCCCGAAGGCCCCGGTGCCGATGCGCTCGGGCCACGGGTGGCCGTCGGACGCGGGGGTCAGGACGGCGGCGAGCTCGGCCGACTGCCGAGGGTTCAGGGGGCTGGTGCGCCCCACGACGACCAGTTCGCCGTCCCGGTAGCGGCCGGCTACCAGCTGGCTGGGGGCGCCGATCGGGCCGATGACGCCGCCGGCGAGAACCTCCGTGGTCTCCCACGACTTGACCTTCAGCCACTCCCGCCGTCCGGGGGCGTAGCGGGTGCCGGCTCCCTTGGCGACCAGGCCTTCGATCCCGGCGGGGCGGTAGTCGTCGAACCAGGTGCGCGCCTCCTCGGGGTCGGTGGTGGCCGGGGACAGCTGCATCGGCGGCGCCCAGCGGGCGGCGAGGTCCTCGAGCGCGGTCCGTCGGCGGGTCAGCTTCCAGCTGCGCAGGTCGGCGCCGCCGGCGGCCAGCAGGTCGAAGGCGACGTAGGAGGCGGGGTGGGCCGCAGCGAGCGCGCCGATCCGGCCGGGTGCGCTCACCATGCGCCGCTGCAGGAGCCCGAAGTCCAGCCGCGAGCCGTTCCAGATCACCACCTCGCCGTCGACCACGGTCCCCGCAGGGATCTGGGCGATCGCCGCGGCGACGACGTCGGGGAACCGGTCGGTCAGGTCCCGGCCCTGCTTGGACCACACGCGCGTGGTGCTGCCGCTGCGGACGACGACCAGCCGGTAGCCGTCCCACTTCGGCTCGTAGACGCAGCCGCCCGGGAGCGCATTCGCCGCCGGGATGGTCGGCACCGGCTTGGCCAGCTCCACCGCCACCGGTCCGGACAGCTCGGGCGGCAGCCCGGGCAGGCCGGGAGCGGACAGAGGCACCCGGACAGCCTTCCGGGTCAGCGCCGCGGACGCAGCTCCGGCCGGTGCGGCGTCACCCATTCGGTACCCGGCCGGCCGTCGGGGACCGCCAGGAGGAGCAGGCTGTAGGCGGCGAGCGAGGGGCCGTCGGTGAACCGGCCGTCGGTGATCATGGCGCGCAGCTCCGCCTCGGGGACGAACGCCGAGCGCATGTCGGCCTCGGACGCCTCGCGGGCCGTCGGTCCAGGGGTGAGGTCGGTAGCCCGCCAGACGTCGAACCGCTGGGTCGAGAGGCCAGGGGCCAGGTCCAGCCGCCCCAGGTGGTCCAGCCGACCGGCCCGGAAACCGGTCTCCTCCGCCAGCTCGGCGCGGGCCAGGTCCTCCGGGGTCCCGTCGCCGCCGGAGCCCCAGGTGCCCTGCGGGAACTCCCAGCTGCGCCGGCCGATCGGGTGCCGGAACTGCTCGACCAGCCAGAAGCCGTCCTGGTCCGCGGGCAGGACGAGCGCGAAGTCAGGCCGCTCCACCACGCCGTAGACACCGGTCGACCCGTCGGCGCGCTCGATGACGTCCTCGCGCACCGTCGTCCAGGGGTTCCGGTAGACCTCTCGGCTGCTCGTCGTCCGCATGCCCCGAGCCTGGCAGACCGCTGTCACCATGGAGAGCGATGACCGAGCGCAAGCCGCCGGGGATGTCGTTCGAGACCTGGGTCGACCACCAGATCTCCCAGAGCATCGCCCGCGGAGAGTTCGAGCACCTGGCCGGTGCCGGCAAGCCGCTGCCGCTCGGCTCCCTCGACGAGTCCGGCTACGAGTGGGTCCTGCGGAAGGCGCGCCAGGAGAACCTCGACGTCTTCGGCATGCTCTCGCCCGGGCTGGCCCTGCGGAAGGAGCGCGACGACCTTCCCCGGCGCGCGAGCGAGTTGCCCACGGAAAGCGCTGTCCGCGCGCTCGCCGAGGACTACGACACCCGCGTCCAGGCCTTCTGGCGGCGCCCCCAGGAAAGCCGCTGGTCACCGGTGCCCGGCCTGGCCGACGTCGAGGCGCTGGTGACCGGCTGGCGCCGGGCCCGCCCGCCGGAGCCGCCGCCGGTGACGGCCGCACCACCGGCACCGCGGCGTCGGCGGTTCCGGTTCCGGCGGCGGTCCGCCCCGCCAGGATGAGCACATGCGGATCGTCCGCGAGGTGGACCCGGACGCCGGCGCGCTGCCCCGACCTGTTCGCCCGTGGCGAAGCGGGACATCGGGCGAGTGGCGCCCGGGTAGGGGTCGGACCTGCCGAGGAGGAGGTCGACATGACCGAGGTACCAGGAACCGACCGCGACCGGGCCCGTGAGAACGTGGTCGAGGAGACGCCGCTCGTCCCGGAATCCGTCGAGGACGCCGACGACTCCGACCGCGCGGGGGACGAGGGCACGACAGGCGACGAGGCCAAGCCGAAGCCCGGGAGCACCGAGCCCCTCAGCTGAGCGACGGCCCGGGGCTCAGGCGTCCCCGGGCTCGTCGTTCCTGGCCTCGTCGTTCCTGGGCTCGTCGTCCTGCTGGCGGGCTTCCAGCTCGCGGGTGGCCATGCCCCCGTGACCGCCCTCGTCGTGCTGGCCCGGGCGCAGGTTGTTCGGCTGGTCGTCGTCCTCGCGCGGCTCGGTCACGGGCTCAGCCTGCCGCCGCTCGCCGGCTACCGCCCGCGGAGGCTCGTGCTCTGCCCACCGGGGGACCCTGTTGGCCTGTTGCCGTGCGTGTTGCCGTACATGCCGTCGCGTGGCCACCATCGCGCACAGCAGGGTCGCCGGCGCCGCGCAACAACGGCACGTCACGCCGCCCGAACGGCCGTCAGGCCGCGCCATGACCCGGCTCAACGTTCGGGCGCGCGGCTCAACCCGCACCACGTCGGCGCCCCTGACCGCGTCCCCCGCCGGGGGCGACAGGCGGGTGGGCAGAGCACGAGCGTCGGCAGAGACCTCTCCTAGAGGACGTCGAACTCGTTGAAGGCCGCGCCGCCGGAGAGGGTCGCGTAGCCGGGGCCGCGGTCGAAGAACGGCTCCTCGCCGGTGCGGGACTTCCGCATCTCCCGGCGCAGCTGCTCGGTGGCGGCCTCGTCGCAGGTGCCGTCGTCGGCCACGACCACGCCGTACTCCTCGCGGGCACCGGCGACCGACACCTTTCGCCAGGCGATGTCCCGGAGCACCTCGTCGACCGGCCGGTCCAGCGGATCGCCCCAGCCGCCGCCGCCCGTCGTCCGGATCCGGACGACGGTGCCCGCCGTCAGCGGCTCGGCGTCGGCGAGCGCGTCCACCTCGTGCTCGTCCGGCCCGCCCGGATCCACGGTGATCTGGAACGGCTTGCCGGCCTTGCCGCCCTTGACGCCCCAGCAGGCCAGGATCGAGCGGTCGGCGATCGACATGAAGTGCGCGTCGCGCAGCACCCGGATGTGCTTCTCGTAGCCGCAGCCGCCGCGGTAGCGCCCGGGGCCGCCGGAGTCCATGGCCAGCCCGAGCCGCTCGACCCGCAGCGGGAAGCGCGACTCGGTGAACTCCGTCGGCAGGTTCCGGGAGTCCGGGACGACGTGGATGGTGTCCTCGCCGTCGGCGTAGTAGCGGCCACCCGAGCCGCCACCCAGGACCTCGCGCATGAGGTACGGCTCGCCGTCGGAGTCGGTGCCGTAGACGCCGGTGTAGCGGATCGTCTCCTGGTCGGCGGGCATCCGGCCACCGGTCGCCTTGGCCAGCACGCCGGCCAGCACGCCGAGCAGCCGCAGGATGACGAACGTCCGGGCGTTGGTGGGCGCCGGGAAGATCGGCGTGAGCAGCGTGCCCTTCTCGGGGAATCGCATCTCGATCAGCGGGACGACGCCCTCGTTCACGTCGAGCTGCGCCATCCGCTCCGGCGACTCGGCCAGGTTGCGCAGGATCGGCGCCAGCCACTTCTTGAGGAAATTGCCGTCGGCGTAGTCGCCGCAGTGGTTGATCGGCCCCTTCGCCTGCGGGCCGGTGCCGGTGAAGTCGATGACCAGCGGGACGTCCTTGGACGAGTCCATGATCAGCGTGATCCGCTGGCGGTGGAGCTGCGGCTCCTCGACGCCGTCGTGCTCGGCGTAGTCCTCCCAGACGTAGGTGCCGTCGGGGATCTGCGACAGGATCTCGCGGCGGTAGACCTCGGTGGAGCTGGCCAGGATCGCCTCGAAGCAGGCCTCGACCGCGGCCACGCCGTACCGGTCGAACAGCTCGCCCAGCCGCCGGGCGCCGGCCAGGCAGGCCGAGCATTCGGCGTCCAGGTCGGCGGCCAGCGAGTCGGGCATCCGCGAGTTGCGGGTCATGATCTTCAGCGCCGACTCGTTCGGCACCCCGCGGTCCCACAGCTTGATCGGGGGGACCATGAGGCCCTCCTCGTACACGCTGGTGGCCGCCGACGGCATGGAGCCGGGGACGGCGCCGCCGATGTCGTCGTGGTGCCCGAACGCCTGGATGAAGGCGACGACCTCGGGCTCACCCGTCTCGACGTTCGCGGCGAACACCGGCACGGTCACGCACAGGTCGGGCAGGTGGCCGATGCCGCCTTCGGAGAGGTAGACGTCGTTGTGGAAGTAGACGTCGCCGACGTTCATCGTCTCGATCGGGTAGTCGCGCACCACGGGGTGCACCAGCGCCGAGTACGAGCGGCCGGTGAGCTTGCGCAGTTGCCGGTCGTGGATGCCGGCCCGGAAGTCGTGCGCGTCGCGGATCATCGGCGACCGCGACGTGCGGCCGATGGAGGTCTCGACCTCCTTCTCGATCGCGGCCAGGGTGCCGGCCACGATCTCGACGAGGACGGGGTCCGCCTGGACCTTGCTGTCGGCGAGCATCACGCGCCCGCCCCCCGAGGGCAGTTATGGCCATGAACGCCCCTCATCGGACGCCCTCCTTCGTGAGCAGCAGGTTGCCGTAGGCGTCGACGGTGGCCGCGAAGCCGGGGTGCACCGGGACGGTGGAGCCGAACTCCTCGATGATCGCCGGGCCGCTGACCACGACACCGGGCGCGAGGTCGGGCCGGTTGAAGGTCGGGGTGTCCAGCCAGCCGTCGAAGAAGACCCGGCGCGAGCCCGTGACGGCCCGGTCCGTCCCGCCGTCCTGCGGCTCCAGCGCGACGATGTCGGGACGGCGGATCGGTCCGATCCCGCTGACCCGGAGGTTCACCCACTCGACCGCCTGGCGCGGGTCGGTCGCGAAGTCGTAGCCGTACAGCTGGCGATGGGCGGCGTGGAAGGCCTGCGCGACCTCCTCGGCCGCGACCCGGTCGAGCTCGCCGTCGGAGACGGGCACCCGCACCTCGAACGCCTGGCCGACGTACCGGAGGTCCGCCGTCCGCTGCATGCGCTGGGCGTCGCGGCCGAAGCCCTCGCCGTCCAGCGCCGCCTGCGCCTGGCCCTCCAGATCGGCGAACACCGACCGCACCCGGTCGAGATCGAGGTCGACGTGCTTGCTGACGACGGTCTGCACGTAGTCGTTGCGGACGTCGACGGTGAGCAGCCCGAACGCGCTGACATTGCCCGGGTTCGGGGGAATGAGCGTGCGCGGCAGGTTGAGGATGTCCATCAGCCGGCAGGCCAGCAGGGAGCCGGAGCCGCCGAACGTGGTGAGCGTGAAGTCGCGGACGTCCAGGCCCTTGGCGACGGTCACCTGGCGCAGCGCGTTCGCCTGGTTCCACGCGGAGATTTCGAGGATCCCGGTGGCGGTCCGCTCGAGGTCCATGTCGAGCTTCGCGCCCAGCTGGGCGAGGCCCTCGCGGGCGGCGTCGGCCGACAGCGGGATCTCACCACCCAGCAGGTGCGGGGGAATCCGCCCGAGCACGACGTGCGCATCCGTGACGGTCGGCTGGTCGCCGCCGTCCGGGTAGCAGATCGGGCCGGGGTCCGCGCCGGCGGACGTCGGGCCGACCTTGAGCGTGCCCTCGGGCGAGAGCCAGGCGATCGACCCGCCGCCCGCGCCGACGGTGACGACGTCGATCATCGGGATCTTGGACGGGTAGTCGCCCACCGAGCCCTCGGTGGTGAGCGTCGGCTCGCCGTCGATGACGACGGTGACGTCGGTGGAGGTGCCGCCGCCGTCGCAGGTGAGCACCCGGTCGAAACCGGCGGTGCCGGCGATCAACGCGGCGCCCAGCGCTCCGGCCGCCGGGCCGGACAGCATCGTGGTGATCGGCTGGTGCACGACCTCGGCCGCCGACAGCACGCCGCCGTTGCTCTTCATCACGTAGAACGGCACGCCGGGGGCGATCTCGTCCAGCCGGGTGCGGATGTTGGTGACGTACGCGCCGACCTTGGGCTTGACCGCGGCGTCGACCAGCGTGGTGACCGACCGCTCGTACTCGCGGTACTCGCGCAACACCTCGCTGGAGATGCTGACCACCGCGCCGGGGTGCTCCTCCCGGATCACCTCGAGCATGCGGCGTTCGTGGGCGTCGTTCGCGTACGCGTGCAGGAAGCAGACGCCGATGGTGGAGATGCCGGCGTCGGCGAAGAAGCGGGCGGCCGCGCGGGCGTCGTCCTCGTCGAAGGGCCGCACCTCGGCGCCGTGGTGGTCGAGCCGGCCCCGCACGGTGCGCACGAGGTCGGCCGGGACGATCCGCGGCGGCTTGACCCAGAAGTAGCTGTTTCCGTAGCCGTCGGGCACCGACTGCCGGGCGATCTCCAGCACCGACTCGTAGCCCTCGGTGGTGACGAACCCGATCCGGTCGAGCTTGCCCTCGAGCAGCTGGTTGGTCGCCACCGTCGTCCCATGGCTGACGGCGGTCACCGACTCGCCGGGCAGGCCCATCAGATCCAGGACCTTGCGGACGCCGGTCAGGAAGCCCTCGGCGGGATCGGCCGGCGTGGACGGCGTCTTCGTCGTGGTGGTCCGGCCGGTCTGCTCGTCCACGGCGACGACGTCGGTGAACGTCCCGCCGGTGTCGATGCCGATGCGGACCCGGCGAGCACTCATGCAAGAAACCTTAGCGGTGAGATAACCGATGCGGGAAGACGGCACGTCAGGAGCTGCGGACGGCCAGCGCGGTGGTGCCCACGAACAGCGCGACGCCCAGCGGACCGAGCAGGAGGGCAGCGGCGCGCACCGCCCGCGGCCCGGCTCGGCGGGTGGCCAGGACGGCCAGCGTTCCGCCGACGAGGAGCAGCACGCCCTGCCCGGTCCAGCCGGCGGTCAGCCAGGCGTTCGTGGTGGCGCACGGCGAGCAGCCGGTGGAGGTGCAGCTGTATGTGTTCGTGCAGCTGGTCATGACACCGACGCCGACTCCGAAGCTGCCGACGGTCGCGAGGACGAGGACGGCGGCGAGAGAGGCGCTCAGCGGGGGCCACACGCTGCCGGGGCGGCGCGCCGCGGGGTGCTCCAGGACGGTCATCGTCCCGGCCGGCCGATGCCGAAGGCGTAGAGCACGGCCAGGACGGCGCCCGGCGGGCCGGCGACGTAGAGCCACCACGGGTGCAGGAACTGAGTCGTCGCCAGCGAGACCGTGCCCCACACCACCAGGTTGATCGCCACGGCGCAGGCCCAGATGATCGTCAGCACGCGCAACGCCGTGCCGGCGTCGTCGGCGGAGAACACCTGCCGCGGTGCCGGCGGCGGCGGAGGCGGCGGGGGCTCGGGCAGGTCGGCGGTGACGCGGGCGAGATCGCCGCGCGTCTTCGTGGCCCACACCGACTGCAGGCGGACGTCGAAGTCGTGCAGGTCCAGCTGCCCGTCGGCGACCGCCCGGCGCAACCGCTCCTGAACGGCGGTCCGCTCGACGTCGGACACCCGCAGCTCGTCGGGGCGTACGGGCTCGCTCACGGGGGGATCGTCGCATCGCGGGACGTCGGTGTGCGCACACCGTGGTGTCCCGGCGCGTACGACCACGATCCGCGGACGGTGGCGCGCTCCGCCGTCGTCAGTCCACCAGGTCCAGAGCCGCCCCGACGATCGAATCCGCGTCCAGCCCGTGGTACCGGTACACGCTGGCCAGGTCGCCGCTCTGGCCGAAGGACGTCACGCCGAGGTGGGCACCCGGCACCCCGTTCGCCCCGGTGAGGAAGGCCAGGGTGTGCGGGTGGCCGTCGAGGACGGTGACGACCGGTGTGGCCCGCTCCCGCGGGAAGACCGTGTCCAGGATCCACGAGTCGGCATCGTCGAGCCCCCGGCGGGCCTGCAGCGCGCGGAAGAGCAGACCCGGGCTGGTCACGCAGACGACGTCCGCGCCGATCCCGAGTCCGTCGAGCCGGTCGGCCGCCTCGAGCGTCTCGGGGACCAGGGCGCCCATCGTGACCAGCGTGACCGTCGGCCGGGCGGCACGGCGCAGCGCGTACGCCCCGGCGGTGACCTGGCGACGGCGACGTTCCCGGGCAGCGGGGTCGGCCGGCACCGCGGCGAGGGTCTGGTCGACCGGGCGGGTGGACAGCCGCAGGTAGGCGGAGCTGCCGCCCGGCCGGCCCAGGCGTGCCAGGGAGGCGAGCAGGCACCACTCGGTGTCGAGCACGAACGCCGGCTCGTAGGTCACGCAGCCCGGCTGCTCCAGCCCGATGGACGGCGTCTTGATGGACTGGTGCGCACCGCCCTCGGCCGCGAGCGTGACGCCGGACGGAGTGCCGACCAGGATCGACTGCCCGCCGGCGTAGATCCCGAACGACCACGGCTCCAGGGCGCGTTCGACGAACGGGTCGTACATCACGCCGATCGGCAGCAGCGGCTGTCCCCAGCGGTTCCACGTGGCACCGAGCTCGCCCATGAGACCCACCAGGTTGGTCTCGGCGATGCCCAGCTCGATGTGCTGACCGCTGGGCTGCTCCCGCCAGTGCAGGATCGTCTCGGCGTCGTCGGCGAACCAGTCCGCCCGCTCGGACGACGACCAGACGCCGACCTTGTTCACCCAGCCGCCGAGGTTGGTGCTGGAGCTGACGTCGGGGCTGACGGTGACGATCCGGCTGCCGGCCTCCGGCGCGGCGCGGTTGAGATCGAGGAGCGCGCGGCCCAGGGCGGCCTGCGTCGTGGCGGTTCCCGTGGGGGTACGGCCCAGGTCCACCGGGATCGCGGGCACCTCCGCGGGTGACTCCTCGACGCGCCGCAGCCGGTCGGCGGCCTCGGTGAGCAGCCGGGCGGGGGCGCTGGCCGGCGGGAACACGGCCCAGGGATCGGCGGGGTCGACGCCCAGGCTGTCGGCGAGCTGGCCGATCTGCGCCTCGTTCAGCAGGGCGGAGTGGTTCTGCGGGTGCCCCTCGGTGGCCAGTCCGTAGCCCTTGAGCGTGTAGGCGAGGACCACGGTGGGGCGGGTGTCGTCGATCTGCGCGAACGCCGAGCGCAGTGCGGACAGGTCGTGGCCGCCGAGGTTGCGGACGGCGGCGCGCAGGTCGTCGTCCGCGACGTCCGCGATCAGGCGGGCGACCTGCTCGGCGCCGGGACCGTCGCCGGGCAGCGCCTCGCGCAGCTCCGCGGCGGACCGGCGCAGCATCCGCTGGTACTCGGGATTGGTCATCTCGTCGATGCGGTCGCGCAGGTGCGCCCCGCCGGGACGGGCGAACAGGTCCTCCAGCAGCCGGCCGTACTTCACGGTGAGCACCTGCCAGCCGGCCGCGGCGAACATGCCCTGCAGCCGGGTGGCGCCCATCGTCGGGACGACGCGGTCCAGGGACTGCCGGTTGAGGTCCACCACCCACACGACCTCCCCCAGTTCGGCGACCATCGGGTCGAGGACGGTCTCCCACACCGCGCCCTCGTCGAGTTCGGCGTCGCCGACGAGCGACCACTGCCGGCCGGTGCCGCCGGTGCTGCCGGGCCCGAAGTGGGCCCCGACGTAGCGGCGGGCCAGCGCACCCCAGATCGGGGCGGTCGCCCCGATACCGACCGACCCGGTGGAGTAGTCGGCCGGAACCGGGTCCTTGAGGCGGCTCGGGTAGCTCTGCAGGCCCCCGAACTCGCGCAGCCGGGGCAGGTAGGAGGCGTCCAGCTGTCCCAGCAGGTACTCGAGCGCGTGCAGCACCGGTGAGGCGTGCGGCTTGACCGACACCCGGTCCTGCGCGTCCAGCTCCTCGAGCCACAGCGCGGTCATGATCGTGACCATCGAGGCGCTGGAGGCCTGGTGGCCGCCGACCTTGAGGCCGCTCGGATTGGGGCGCAGCCGGTTGGCGTGGTCGACGATCGAGGTGGCCAGCCACAGCACCCGCTGCTCGATCTGCCGGAGCGCGCGATCCTGCTCGGCGTCCTGCTCCGACTGCTCCGCGGTGACGGTCATGTCAGAGAACCTTGCCGGGATTGAGGATCCCCTGCGGGTCGAACACCGATTTGATGCTCCGCTGCAGCGCGTAGGACCGCTCGCCGAGCTCGCGGCGCAGCCAGGTCTTCTTGAGCAGGCCGACGCCGTGCTCGCCGGTGATGGTGCCGCCGAGCTCGAGGGCCAGCCGCATGATCGCGTCGAAGGCGAGCTGGGCGCGCTCCGCCGCGGCGGCATCGCCCCGGTCGAAGACCACGGTGGGGTGCATGTTGCCGTCGCCGATGTGGCCGGGGCAGACGACGAGCACGTCGTTGTCGGCGGCGATCCGGTCCATGCCCGCCAGCAGGTCCACCAGGCGGGCCCGGGGGACGGCGACGTCGTCGACGAGCGTCGCGCCCAGCTCCTCGACCGCGGGGTTCACCAGCCGCCGGGCCTGGGTCAGCATGGCGGACTCGGCCGCGTCCCCGGCGACGGCGACCTCGGCGGCCCCCAGCTCCTCGCACATCGCACCCATGGCGGCGACGTCGGCTGCGGCCAGCGAGCCTCGGTCGGACTGCGCGATCAGCAGGGCCTCGGCGTCCACGGGCAGCCCCATGTCGCGATAGGCCTGGACGGCGCGGATCGAGGACCTGTCCAGGAACTCCATCATCGAGGGGCGCAGGCCCGAGGCCATGATCCGCGCGACGGCCGTCATGGCGTCGGCGGTCTTGTCGAACACGGCGGCCATCGTCAGGGCGGGTTCCGGCGCGGGCCGCAGGGCCAGTGTGGCCTGGGTGATGATCCCGAGGGTGCCCTCGGAGCCCACCATCAGCCGGGTGAGGTCGTAGCCGGCCACGCCCTTGGCGGTCCGGCGTCCGACCCGCACCACCTCGCCGTCGGCGAGCACCACCTCCAGGCCCCGGACGAAGTCGGCGGTGACGCCGTACTTGACGCAGCAGAGCCCGCCGGCGTTGGTGGCGAGGTTGCCGCCGATCGTGGACATCTCCCACGACGACGGGTCCGGCGGGTAGAACAGCCCGACGTCGGCCACCGCACGGGACAGGTCGGCGTTGATCACGCCGGGCTCGACGACCGCCACCTGGTCGACCTGGTCGATCTCCACGACGCGGTTCATCCGCACCATCGAGACCATCAGTGCGCCGTCGACCGCGTTGGCGCCGCCCGAGAGGCCGGTCCGGGCGCCCTGGGGCACGACCGGGACACGGTGCGCCGACGCCCACCGCAGCACGGTCTGCACCTGCTCGGTCGTGGTGGGGCGGACGACGGCCAGCGGCGTGCCCGCGGCGCAGAAGCTGGCGCTGTCGTGCCGGTAGCCCTCGCTGGTGGCGGGGTCGATGACGACGCTGCCCTCGGGCAGCTGGCCCTCGAGCACGTCGATGGGTGCGCTCACGGTCGTGCCCCTTCCTCTCGCAGCCACCTCGTCGTGGCTCGTTCGATGCAGCCCAGCGGATCGCCCCAGGCGGCTTCCGGGCCGAAGGAGTCCAGCAGGGACACCGCGGTCGCCGGCGCGGCGACGTGCTCCTCGACGGCGCCCGCGACGACCAGCACCGGCACGCCGTGTGCCCGCGCCAGGTCCAGGACGCCGCCCACGACCTTGCCGTTGAAGGACTCGGCGTCGAGCTTGCCCTCGCCGGTGACGACGGCATCGGCCGAGCGGACGGCCTCGGACAGCCTCGTGTGCTCGGCGACCAGCCCGAACCCTGGCACGAGCCGGGCGCCCAGCGCCGCGAACGCGCCCCCCAGGCCGCCGGCGGCTCCCGAGCCCGGGACCTCCGCCAGGTCGATCCCGTAGCGCTGCCGGTAGAGCGAGGCCAGCCGGTCCAGCCGGCCGGTCAGCTCGACCACCTGCTCGGGGGAGGCGCCCTTCTGCGGGCCGAAGACGATCGCGGCGTCGGAGAACGTCGTGCGCACGTCGCAGGCGACCAGCATCTCCGGCCGTCCGTCCCGGCCGTCGAACGGTCCGTGCGCCTCGAGCACCTCGACGGTGTCGAAGCCACCGTCGGTGGTGGCCGAGCCGCCGAGGCTCACGATCACGCGACGGGCGCCCTCGGCGAGGGCGGCGGCCACGAGCTCGCCGGTGCCCCGGCTGGTGGCGCCGACCGGATCGTTGCCCTCGGCTCCGCCCGCCAGGTCGAGACCGGAGGCGCGGGCGCTCTCGACCACCGCCACCCCGTCGTCCCCCATCCGCCACGGCGCGTCGACCGGCGTCCCGAGCGGGCCGGGGACGGTCGTGGTCCGGTTGGCGCCGCCGAACGCGTCGAGGGTGCCCTCGCCGCCGTCGGCCAGGGGCAGCTGCACGCTGTTCCAGCCCGCTGCTCCGGCGGCGGCCGCGATCGCGGCGGCGACCTCCGGGGCGGTGGCCGAGCCGCGGAACTTGTCCGGGGCGGCGAGCACCGTCCTCATCGGAGCGGGACGCCGGTCATGTGCTTTCCTCGCTGGCGCTCGTCAATCCCGTGCCCATCGGTGCTGTACCCATGCGTGACCTCGCAAGCTCGGTCACGTGCTTTCCTCGCTGGCGCTCGTCAATCCCGTGCCCATCGGTGCTGTACCCATGCGTGACCTCGCACGCTCGGTCACGTCCCGACCCGGGCGACCGCCGAGACGCCGAAGCGCTCGGCGACCAGGTTCTTGATGCCGGCCGGGAAGCCGACCATCGAGGCGCGGTGCGGAGCGGCCAGTTCCACCTGGGCCTTGCCGTCGCCGGCGAACGCGGCGATGCAGCGCTCGGGCTCGGCGTTGGCCAGGACCAGGATCGCGCCGGTGGCCCCGACCGCGCCGCCCATCGTCAGCACGGTGGTGGCGCCGACGTAGATGTCGCGGTCGAAGACCTCCAGCTCGTCGAGCAGCCGCCCGGCGTCGCCGGAGGAGTCCTTGAGCCCGGTGACCGGGAGGTCGGGCAGCACCTCGACCGGGATGCCGGGGGAGGCGGCGAAGGGGAAGTGGTAGGCCAGCAGCGGCCGGCCGTCCGATGCCTTGGCGACGCGGTCGTAGTACGGCCGCGGGTCGGCGACGGCGGGCGGCGAGAGGACCAGTGCGGCGTCGGCGCCGGCGTCGAAGGCGCGCTCGGTGAGGTCGGCGGCCTGCGCCCCGGTGGGGGCGCCGGTGCCGGCCAGGACCGGGACGTCGGCGGGGACGGCGGCGCGGACGGCCTGGATCAGCGCGCTCCGCTCGTCGGCCGACAGTGACATGGCCTCCCCCGTCGTCCCGGCGAGCAGCACCGACCGCATGCCGAGCTCGGTCAGCCGGACGGCGAAGTCGGCGGTCGCGGCCGTATCGAGGCGGCGGTCGTCGTCGAACAGGGTGACGAGCGCGACGCCGACACCGGTGAACAGCGGGGGCATGAGGATTCCTCTCAGGGCGGGAGCGGTGGCGGTCAGCCGGCGACGGCGGCCGGGGTCGCGTCGGTGGCCAGCTGCGGCGCGAGCTCGGAGAGCAGCCGCAGGACGAGTTCCGCCCGGCGGACGCGCTCCCGGCCCAGGTTCTGGGCCATGGCGCCGATGTGCCCGCCGACCGGGTAGATGTTCGGGGCGTTGCGCAGCCCGAGCTTCAGGTAGACCGGTGCCGCCACGCGGACGACCTCCGGGACGTCGTAGAAGCGGACGGCGCCGCCCTGGTCGTCGGGCACCTCGACGTACATGTCGATCGGCACCGTCGTGGCCGCCCGGATCTCGGCGATCTGCGGGACGGTCAAGTCGGTGGAGATGTTGAGGCTGGTCGCCCCGACCTGCTCGTAGAGGGCCGCGGTCGGGCCGTTGGACAGCGGCATCAGCACCGACGTCTTCAGCACGAGGTCCTCGGGCAGCTGCCCGTCGCGCTTCATCCGGCCCAGCAGGGCGAGGACGCCCAGGTCGCCGACCAGGAGGCTGCGGATCCCGAGCCGGACGGCGCGTTCGGCGTCGCAGAGGGAGGCGGCGACGGCGGCGTTCCCGCGGGCGGCGGCGCCGACGGCGGCCGATACCTTGGCCTGGCCGCCGATGTCCCAGGAGCTGCGCGGCCCGAGGAAGAGGTTGACCTCCACGCCGTGCTCGGCGCCCAGGGCCGCCATCCGCTCGATCTCGGCGTCGGTCAGCATCATCACGCCGCTGCCCTGCGAGACCCGGTGGACCGGCACCCCGCGGCGGTCGGCCTCGTCGAGGACGGCCGCCATGACGTCGGGGCCTTCGCAGCTGGGGATCTCCACCTTGTACCGGGAGCCGTCGGGGAAGCGGCCCGTGGAGTCCGCCCCGTCGGTGAGCACGGGGTGCCCCAGGCCGGCGCAGAGGCTGTTGATGCGTTCCAGGGTCATGCCGGGCCCTCCGCCAGCTCGACCTCGGCCGTTCCGATGGTCGTCCTCGTGCCGTCCGCGCTCGCCGTCCAGACCTCGAGCGCGAGGCGGTCGCCGTCGCGACCGGTGACCCGGCCTCCGCAGGTGACCGGCTCGTCGCGGAAGTCCATGCCGCGGTAGCTCACGTCCAGGACGGTGATCGCGCCCCGTCCGGCGAACCACTCCTCCACCAGCCGGCCGAGCCAGGCGGTCTTCAGCAGCCCGTGCACCGCCAGCTCGCGGTGGCCGCGCGCCTGCGCGAAGGGGATGTCGTAGTGCATCTCGTAGAAGTCGCCGCTGGCACCGGCGTACTGCACGAGCGTGCGCAACGACGCCGTCTCGACGCGGATGGTCTGCTCCGCCTGCGGGTCGGTCATCGCCGCACCCGCGTCCCGACGTGGCGGACCGCCAGCGTCCCGTCCGTCAGCCGGAATTCGGTGACGAAGGTGAGCAGGGCGAGGGTGCCGGTGCGGCCCTTCTTCTCCTCGACGCCGGTGAAGGTCAGCTGCGAGGTGACCTCGTCGCCGAGCTGCAGCGGGCGGTGGACCTCGAACCGGTCGCCCCCGTTGATCCATCCCAGGCCGTAGGCCAGGGCCTCCGGCATGGTCGGCGGCTCGGTGAGGAAGCAGGCGGTGATCGTGGCCGGCACGTCGGTGCCGTTCTCGTCCGCGCCGATGGCCCGCCGGTAGTCGCGCAGGTGCCGCCGCTCGACGACGTCGACGCGTTCCTCGGCGGTCCAGCCGATCGCTGCCTGCAGTGCCTCCAGCGAGCCGGTACCCGTCTCAGCGGTGTCCGTCATGCCGCATCGCCTCCTCTTCCTCACGGCGGATCCGTGCGAACCACGCCCGCGACTCGGGCGAGTGGCCCTCGGCGTCGTCCGCGATGCTCAGCAGGTACGTGCGCTGCCCGTGGTGGGCCAGGGTGTGCGCCATGGCCTCGGCGTCGCCGGCCTCGACGAGGTCCATGAGCGGGCGGTGGCGGGCGGCGTCCTGGCGCGCGGTCTCGATCGGGGCGCGAGCCCGCCGGTTCATGGCCATGCACATGCGCATCTGCAGCGACAGGGACCGGTAGACGTCCTCGAGCCGCCGGTGCCCGGCCAGCCCGACGATCGCCAGGTGGAAGGCGAAGCTGCACTCCACCACCCGCGGCGCGCCCGCCTCCTCGGCGGCGGCCTCGAGCTCGGCGAACGCCTGGCGCAGCCGGTCCAGCCGTTCGCCGGAGCGGACCGGCACACCCAGCCGGACGGCGATCTGCTCGATCTCCTCGCGCAACGAGACGATCTCGTAGATGTCGTGCGGCGTGACCGGCGCGACGACGGCGCCCTTGCGCGGGGTCTGGACGATCAGACCTTCCTGCTCGAGCACCCGCATCGCCTCGCGCAGCGGGGGGCGGCTCACGCCCAGCTCCTCGGTGAGCCGGTTCTCGATGACGCGGTCTCCCGGGCGCAGCTCGCCGCTGAGCACCATCTGGCGGAGAGCCTCGGCGGCCAGGGCGGACATGCTCGGCGGCGCCTCGATACGGCGCGCGGAGGACACGGGTTCCGAAGCAGCGGTCACGGTGTTCCTCCTCTCTCGTGGGGCGACGTCACCCCCCGCCTGCCGGGCGCCGGTGTCGACATCTCTTGGTAACGGTTTTGCCTGTGAGCCTTGTCATATCGACTTGGCTTTTGTAGACAGTAGTCCACGAGCTGTGAGGTGCACCACCTCCGGCACCGCGAAATTTCGGAACGGAGGCTGCTGATGGCGGTCGAAACGAACGGTCCGCTGGCCGGGATCACCGTGCTCGAGGTCGGCGCCTTCATGGCCGCTCCCTTCGCCACGATGCAGCTGGCCGACCTCGGAGCCCGCGTCCTCAAGGTCGAGAACCCCACCGGTGGTGACCCCGTGCGGGACACCGGGCCGTTCCTCGACGGCGAGAGCTCCCCGTTCGTCCGGCTGAACCGGAACAAGGAGTCGGTGGCCCTCGACCTGAAGTCCCCGGAGGGCAAGCAGGCGTTCCTGCGCCTGGCCGCCCGGGCCGACGTCCTCGTCGAGAACCTGCGTCCCGGCGCCATGCGGGGTCTGGGCTTCGGCTACGAGGCGATCCGCGAGGTCAACCCGCGGATCGTCTACGCGTCCGCGTCGGGCTGGGGCCAGGACGGCCCGCTGGCCTCCCTGCCGGGGCTGGACATCATGGCCCAGGCCCGCGGCGGGCTGATGAGCATCACCGGCACCCCGGACGGCGACCCGGTCAAGATCGGCGTGCCGATCTGCGACCTGGTCTGCGCCATGTACGTCGCCCTCGGCGTGACCGCCGCCCTCAAGGAGCGGGACCGCTCCGGAGAAGGCCAGTACCTGGACGTGTCGCTGCTGGAGAGCGGGGTGTCCTTCGCCATCTGGGAGGCCGGGAAGTTCTTCGCGACGGGCGAGGTCGGCCGGCCGCTGGGCTCGGCGCACCAGAGCACCGCCCCCTACCAGGCGGTGCGCACCTCCGACGGCCACGTCACCGTCGGCGCCGTCACCCCGAAGACGTGGAAGGGGTTGTGCGCCGCGCTCGGCCTGGAGGAGCTGCTCGACGACGAGCGCTACTCCGACGCCGCCACGCGGCACGGCCACCGGGACACCCTCATCCCCGCGATCGAGGCCGTCACCACCACCCGGACGACCGACGAGGTGGTCGCCGCGCTGGACGACGCGGGGGTGCCCTGCGCCCCGATCGCCGACTACGGCCAGGTGTTCACCGACGACCACCTGAACCAGCGCAACTACTTCTGGGACGCGCCGCACCCGACGCTCGGGCCGATCCGCCAGCTCGGGTCGCCGATGCGCCTGTCCCGGACCCCCGCCCGCCAGGACTCCGCCGGCCCGCAGCTGGGAGCGGGCACCCGCGCCGCGCTCGAGTGGGCGGAGATCCCGGCCGGCGAAGTCGACGCGCTGATCGAGTCCGGGGTGGCCGCCGACCCGGCGCACGCCGTGGCCGCCTCCCCCGCGGTACCGCCCCTGCCCGCCGACGACCGACCCCTCTGAGGAGCCCCACCATGAGCAGCACTCTCGAACCCGGCGTCCAGGGCGTCCTGGAGCGCACCGTCGAGGCCGAGCACTGCACCCGCCGCGGCGAGTACGACATCTTCTCGACGCCGAACCTGGTGCTCCTGCTGGAGGAGGCGGCGATCGAGGGCCTGGCCCCGCACCTGCGCGAGGACCAGGCGAGCGTCGGCAGCAAGGTCGACATCGCGCACACCGCTCCGACGCTGCGCGGCCAGAAGGTCACGGCCACGGCGACCGTCACCGAGGTCGACCGGCGCCGCGTGGTCTTCGACATCCGCGTCGAGGACGACACCGAGGTCATCGGGACCGGCACCCACGAGCGGTTCGTCATCGACCTTCCCGGCTTCGAGTCCCGCCTGGCCGCCAAGGCCGAGCAGGTAGGCGGCGGTACCCGATGAGTTCCCACCTCCGACCCCGCCCCACCAACAAGGGAGTACCTGTGAAGCACTCGCGTTCCGCCGTCCTCGCCACGACCTCGGTCCTGGCGCTCACCCTCGCCGCCTGTGGCGGCGAGTCCGGCGGCTCTGCCGACGGCGGCGGCGACGGCGGCGGCTTCGAGCCGCGCGGCGACGTCACCATGGTCGTGCCGTTCGGCGCCGGCGGCGGCAGCGACCTGGCCGGCCGGGCCACCGGAACGATGATCGAGGCCGCGAACGAGGACCTCACCGTCTCCGTCGAGAACCGCGAGGGCGGCTCCGGCGCGGTGGGCTACTCCTACTTCCTCGGCGAGAGCGGCAACGAGAACCTGCTGCTGGCCACCGAGACGGCGCTGCTCGCCCTGCCGATCTCCGGCGAGGTGGAGTTCGACTACACCGACTTCACCCCGATCATGAAGCTGGCCGACGACTTCACCCTGATGATCGTCAACGCCGACAGCCCGTGGAACAGCTGCGCCGACGTCGTCGAGGCGGCGGAGACCGAGCGGATCACCGCCGGCATCAGCGGGATCACCGGCCTGGACAACATCGTCTTCACGCTCACCGAGCAGGAGACCGGCGTCGAGTTCGACCGCGTGCCCTTCGAGTCCGGTGGCGAGCTGACCGCGGCCCTCCTCGGCGGCCAGATCGACATCGCCTCCCTCAACCCCGGCGAGATCATCGGCCAGCTCGAGTCCGGCGACGTGAAGGCACTGTGCGCCTTCTCCGAGGAGCGCTACGAGTACGAGGCGCTGGCCGACATCGAGACGGCGGCGGAACAGGGGATCGACGTCTCCTTCGCCCAGTTCCGCGGGGTGCTCGCGCCCGGCGGCATCAGCGAGGAGGCGCGCCAGTACTGGATCGACACGATGGAGGCCGCGGTCGAGACCGAGGAGTACCAGACCTACATCGAGGACAACTACCTGCAGCCCAACACCGCCGCCGGTGACGAGTTCGTCTCCTACCTCGAGGGCAACAACGAGCTCCTGCAGCAGGTGATCGGCGAGTGAGCGCCCCCTCCGGCAAGCGGAGCGTCTCGGTGGAGCACGCCGTCGCCTACGGGCTGCTCACCGCGATCGGACTCCTCGCCCTCGTCACCGCGATCGGCTACGGCCTCTTCAAGGACGGCAATCGGGTCGGTCCCGGGCTCGTCCCCGCCGTGGTCGGCGCCGGGATCGTGCTGATCGGCGGCTGGGAGTTCATCGGGACGCTCCGCGGCCGGAGGGACGATCACACGCACGGCCTGGCGGAGGTCGCGGCCTCGGCCACCTCGGCCACCACCGCCCCGGCCGCCACGGCCGGGGCGGTGGTGGCCGGCACCGCCGGCGGCGGCGGGAGCGCGACCCCTGGCGCCGCGGACGACGACGACGTCGACATCTACGGCCGGACGGCGGCCACGCGGGCCCGCCAGCTGTGGACGGTGTTCGGCGCCCTCGTCGTCGCGGTCCTCCTCGTTCCCCTGCTGGGCTTCCTCGGCGCCTTCTTCGTGCTGTCGGTGTTCGTCTCCGCCGTCGTCGAGCGCCGCGCCTGGCTGCCCTCGGTCGTGATCTCCCTCGTGGCGGTCGTGGTCGTGTGGGCCGTGTTCGCCCTGTTCCTCAACGTGCCGCTGCCCGACGGCCTCATCGGGATCGGAGGCTGACGTGCTCGACAACCTGATCCTGGGGTTCTCCACGGCGCTGAGCCTCGAGAACGTCCTGTGGTGCTTCGTCGGTGTCTTCATGGGCACCGTGATCGGCGTGCTCCCGGGCCTCGGCTCGACCACCGGTGTCGCCGTCCTCATGCCCCTGACCCTGGGGCTGGAGCCGGTCACCGGCCTGATCATGCTGGCCGGCATCTACTACGGCTCCCAGTACGGCGGCACGATCACCTCGGTGCTCATCTCCACGCCGGGGGAGGCCGCGACCGTCGTCACCACGCTCGACGGCTACCAGATGGCCCGGCAGGGGAGGGCGGGCGCGGCGCTCGCGATCTCGGCGATCGGCTCCTTCGTCGCCGCGATCATCTCCCTCGCCCTGCTCGTCACCCTCGCGCCGCCGTTCGCCGAGTTCGCGCTCGACTTCGGGCCGCCGGAGATGCTGGCCGTGATGATCCTCGGCCTGGCGACGATCATCAGCTTCGCCGGTGACAACCGGAAGCTCGGCCTGCTCATGGCCCTGGTCGGGCTGCTCATCGCCACCGTCGGTGTCGACGTCGGCAGCGGCACCTCCCGGTTCACCTTCGACTCGATCTACCTGCTGTCGGGCATCCCGTTCGTCGAGGTGATGATCGGGCTGTTCGCCGTCGGCGAGGTGCTCAACCAGATCCGCGAGGGCGCCGCGGCGCCGATCCGCGCCGGCTTCCGCGAGCTGATGATCAAGCCGGCGGACCTCAAGCGGTCCGGCGGCCCGATCATCCGCGGCAGCTTCCTCGGCTTCCTCTTCGGCATCCTGCCCGGTGCCGGCTCGACGCTGGCGTCGTTCATGGCGTACGGCATCGAGCGGCGGGTCAGCAAGCGGGGCGACGAGTTCGGCACCGGCGCGATCGAGGGCGTCGCCGCCCCCGAGGCCGCGAACAACGCGGCTGCGAACGCCAACTTCGTGCCCACGCTGACCCTCGGCATCCCGGGCGGTGCGACGACGGCCGTCCTCCTCGGCGCCTTCATGATCTACGGCATCGACCCCGGCCCGCTGCTCTTCGAGCAGCAGCCGGCGCTCGTGTGGGGGCTGCTGGCCTCGTTCTTCATCGGCAACGTGATCCTGCTGGTGCTGAACCTGCCGCTGGCGCCGGTGTTCGCCCAGATGCTGCGCGTGCCGTACGGCTACATGTACCCGCTGATCCTGCTCACCAGCCTGGTCGGGGCGTACTCGATCGGGAACAGCATGTACAGCGTCTGGGTCGTCGTGGTCTTCGGGATCATCGGCTACTTCATGAAGCGGCTGGACCTGCCGATGGCCCCGCTGGTCCTCGGCGTGGTGCTCGGCCCGCTGTTCGAGAAGGCGCTGGTGCAGACGTCGGCGATCGGCGACGGCAACATCGGCATCGTCTTCACCCGGCCGCTGGCCCTGGTCGTCCTCACGATCGCGGCCCTGCAGCTCGTCGCCCCGACGCTGCTGGCGCACGTCCTGCGCCGGCGGCGGGCCCGCAACGGCGGCCCGGCCGGCCCGTCCGCCGGCGCACCGGTGGCCGACGGCCCGGACGCCCCCCACCCCGAATCCCCCGCCGCCGGAGGCGACACCGCCGCCGCCGGCGGGACCACCGGTCCGCGCACCGCCGCGGACACGTCGACCTCTGAGGAGACCCGTGGACGACCCTGAGCTGCTCGTCGACGCCGACGGCGGCGTCCTGACCGTCACCTTCAACCGCCCGCGGCAGCGCAACGCGATGACGTGGGGGATGTACGAGGGTCTCTACGAGGCCTGCGAGCGCGCCGACTCCGACGACGAGATCCGGGTGCTCGTGCTCAAGGGGGCGGGCGAGAAGGCCTTCGTCGCAGGCACCGACATCGGCCAGTTCGCCGAGTTCTCCTCCGGTTCCGACGGCGTCGCCTACGAGGAGAAGATCGCCCGGATCGTCAACCGGCTCGAGGACGTGGACGTCCCCACCGTGGCCGCCGTCCAGGGCTTCTGCGTCGGCGGGGGCCTCGGGATCGCCTCGGTCTGCGACCTGCGGATCGCCACCCGGTCGGCCCGCTTCGGCATCCCGATCGCCCGCACGCTGGGCAACTGCCTGTCGATGAACAACTACTCGCTCCTGATCAACCACCTCGGCCCGGCGCGGACGCTCGACATGCTGTTGCGGGCACGGCTGTTCAGCGGTGAGGAGGCGGCCTCGGCCGGCTTCGTCGCCGAGCTGTGCGACGACGACCAGCTCCAGACCGCCACCGACGGCGTCGTGCAGACGCTGCTGGGGCACGCGCCGCTGAGCATGTGGGCAGCCAAGGAGGCGGTCCGCCGCGTCCGGCGGGCGACGATCCCGGACGGCGACGACATCGTCACCCGGGTCTTCGGCAGCGAGGACTTCCACACCGCGGTCGCGGCGTTCGCGACCAAGCAGCCGGTCGCGTGGCAGGGCCGGTGACGGAACCGTCCGCCTCCGGCGCCCGACGCACAGTTCCTGGATCGAGCGTGGAAGAGGACCGATGACCCACGTCGTGCGCTACGAGGACGACGGCGGGATCCACGTCGGCGTCCTGGTCGACGGTCAGGTGCGGCCCGTGCCGGAGGTGGCCGCGCTGTCCGGGCTGCTGGCGCTCGGGCTGGCCGAGGCCCGCACGCTGGTGGAGCGCGCGGCGGGGGAGCCGGCCGTCCCCGTCGGCGACGTCCGGCTGCTGCCGCCGGTCGACGGGCTGACCGAGGTCTGGGCGTCCGGCGTCACCTACGAGCGGTCCATGGACGCCCGTGTCGAGGAGAGCCAGACGCAGGACGTCTACTCCCGCGTCTACGCCGCCGAGCGGCCGGAGCTGTTCTTCAAGTCCGTCGCCTGGCGGGTCGTCACCGACGGCGACCCGATCGCGGTCCGGCCCGACTCGGCGGTGACGGTGCCCGAGCCGGAGCTCGCCGCCGTCGTGACCGCCACCCACGAGGTCTTCGGCTACACCGTCTGCGACGACGTCTCCTCGCGTGACATCGAGGGGGAGAACCCGCTCTACCTGCCGCAGGCCAAGGTGTACGCCGGGAGCTGCGCGCTGGCGACCGGCATCCGGCCCGCCTGGGAGGTGCCCGATGCGGCCGCGCTCGGCATCTCCGTGCGGGTGACCCGGTCCGGCGCGACGGTGTTCGAGGGCAGCACGTCGACCGCACGCATGCGCCGCTCCGTGTCCGATCTGGTCTCGCATTTGGTGCGTGCGCAGGACTTCCCCGCGGGCGCCGTGCTCTCCACCGGCACCGGGATCGTGCCCGACCTCGACTTCACCCTGCTCGACGGCGACGTCGTGCAGGTGATAGTCGACGAGGTCGGCTCGCTGACCAATCCGGTCGGAACGCTGGACGCCGCCCGGGCCCTGTCCGCACTGCGCGTCCCCGCCGGTGCCGGCCGGTGACCGCGCCGGACAGGAACACGGCCGGGATCCCCCGTCGCCTCGACGGCCGGCTGTCGACCGAAGACCTCTCGCGGGGCTGAGGCGGGGAACGCGCCGAGGGCCGTTTCCGCAGCCGCGGAACCGGCCCCGACGTGGTGCCCGGACCTACGCGGCCGAGCGGCCCGAGTCCCGGGAGACGTCGGCGGCGAAGCGGTCCAGCACGGCGCGACGGTCGGCGGTGGTGGTGGCCGAGCCGATCGCACGGGTGGCCTCGATGGCGTCGAGCACGATGGCGCCGACGGAGACGAGGGAGCGGGTGAACCGCTTGCGCGCCTGCGACGCGGCGGGGTCTGCGATGCGGTCGTCGTGCCGGGCGATGAACGTCGTCATGATGTGCCATTCCTCTTTCTTGCTCCGGCGCCCTGTGACGCCGTTTCCACCAGTATCGGCGCCGAATTCACCTCCATTGACGGGTCAACGAGTGATGCGCCGCACGATCGCGCCGTCGGGCGGTGAGATGGGCCACCGTTCGCACATTCCTGTGACGCGGCCCACGGGCGTCCGAGCTGCGCCGCCGCCCCGTCGGAGCCGCGGTGACGATGACGGAATGGGTAGCGGAGGCCATTCTTGGAGAATGGTCCGTGACCGTTATTCGAATCAGTTCTCGTCGGCGAGGATGCCGAGCAGACGAGCGAGAGTGGAGCGGTCGTCGGGGGAGAGTCGGGCGAAGAGTTCGGAGGAGTCGGCCGCCCTCGCGGCGCCGATCTCGGCGCGGATCCGCCGGCCCTCGTCGGTCGGGCGCAGGATGACCGCTCGCCGGTCGCCCGGATCGGGCGTCCGCTCGACCAGTCCGCGCTCCTGGAGCGCGTCGGCCACCTCGGTGGCCGAGCGCGGGGCGATGCGCAGGCCCTCGGCGAGGTCGGAGAGCCGGACGCCGTCGCGCTCGCAGACCACCGTGAGCGCCCTGGCCTGGTGCGGGGACAGGTCCCAGGGCGCGAGCACGTCCCGCCACCGGCGGCGCTGCGTGCGAGAGGCGCGCATCAGCAGCTCGCCGAGCTCCGTCGTCCCCTCGTCGGCCACCGGGGAATCCTACCGACGGCGCTGCGGTTGCCACACCGTGAGGTAACCTCAGCATCGGAGTTCGAGGAGGGTGGTCGGCATCGACGAGATGACGACGAGGGGCGGCGGCGGACGATCCGGCCGCAGCGCCGATCCGGCCGACAAGGCCCAGCTCGAGCGCTCGCCCGTGCGGTGGAGTCGCGTGGCCGTCCTGTTCCGGCCCTACCGGTGGCAGCTGTCGGTCGTGGTGGCCCTGATCGTGGCGTCCTCGGCGGTCGCCCTGGCCACGCCGTTCCTGATCCGGCTGGTCATCGACGAGGCGATCCCCGCCCAGGACGTCCCCCTCCTCCTGTGGGCCGTCGGCGGGATGCTCGCCGTCACCGTGGTCACCGCGGTGCTCGGCGTCGTCCAGACCTGGCTCTCGACCACCGTCGGGCAACGGGTCATGCACAGCTTGCGGACGGCGGTCTTCACCCACCTGCAGCGCCAGTCGCTCGGCTTCTTCACCCGCACCAGGGGCGGGGAGGTGCAGTCGCGGCTCACCAACGACATCGGTGGGATGCAGTCGGTGGTCACCTCGACCGCGACGTCCTTCGCCGCCAACGCCACGACCGTCATCGGCACCGTCGTCGCGATGGCGGTGCTGAGCTGGCGACTGTCCCTGCTCTCGCTGATCGTGCTGCCGCCGGCCATCGTGCTGACCCGCCGGGTCGCCCGCATGCGCCGGACGATCACCGCCCAGCGGCAGCGCTCCCTGGCCGACCTGCACTCGCAGGTGTAGGAGGGCCTCTCGATCAGCGGCGTGCTGCTCGGCAAGACCCTCGGCGCGGGTCCGGCCCAGTCGCAGCGGTTCGCCGTCACCTCCGACGACCTGGTGTCGCTCGAGGTCCGCTCGCAGCTGGCCGGCCGCTGGCGGATGGCGACGATGAGCATCGTCTTCGCCGGCATCCCGGCGCTGATCTACCTGGCCGCCGGGCTGCCCGCGACCTCGGGCGGCATGACCATCGGCACGCTCGTCGCCTTCACCACGCTCCAGGGCGCGCTCTTCCGGCCCCTGATGCAGCTGCTGGACATCGGTGTCTCCCTGACCGCGTCGATGGCGCTGTTCAGCCGGGTGTTCGAGTACCTCGACCTGCCGGTCGACATCGACGACCCGGCGCACCCCGTCCGGATCGACCGCGCCTCCGTCCGCGGCGAGGTGCGCTTCGAGCACGTCGGCTTCACCTACCCCGACAGCCCCCGGCCGGCGCTGGCCGACGTCGACGTCGTCGTCCCCGCCGGGACGACGCTGGCCCTGGTCGGCGAGACGGGATCGGGCAAGAGCACCCTCGCCTCGCTGATCGCGCGGCTGAACGACCCCACCGCGGGCCGGGTCCTCGTCGACGGCGTCGACGTCCGGGACATGGCCCTGGCCGATCTGGCCCGCGTCGTCGGCGTCGTCTCGCAGGAGACGTACCTGCTGCACGGCACGATCCGGGAGAACCTGCGGCACGCGAAGCCGGACGCCACGGACGACGAGATGGTCTCCGCGGCCCGCCGCGCCCAGGTGCACGACGTGATCGCGGCGCTGCCGGCCGGCTACGACACCGTGGTCGGGGCCCGCGGGCACCGGTTCTCCGGCGGGGAGAAGCAGCGGCTGGCGATCGCCCGCACCCTGCTGCGCGACCCCCGGGTGCTGGTTCTCGACGAGGCGACCAGCGCACTGGACAACGAGACCGAGCAGGCCGTGCAGGCCGCGCTGGACGAGGCGGCGCGGGGGCGGACGACGATCACCATCGCGCACCGGCTCTCGACCGTGCGGAACGCCGATCGGATCGCCGTCCTGGACGCCGGACGGGTCGTGGAGCAGGGCTCGCACGAGGAACTGCTCGCCCGCGGCGGCCGGTACGCGCGGCTGGCCGGTTCCGCCGAGCGGGCTGTCGAGCTCGTCGCCTGACCTCGGGCATAGGAACCTATACATGCGTTCTGCGGCCCGGAACGTAGGTAAAGCCTCCTATGCCTGGGGAAGCCCGGACGAGCGCGGCAGGACCCGACTGGTGAGCCGGCCGTAGCTGATCCGATATATCCGCAGTCGGAGTTGCGGCCTCCTGCGGGCATGGCCACAGAATCGTCGGTGGGGGAACGCACGGAGCCCGGTGGTCAGCCGTACGGTCGCTGTTCCGGGCATACGACGACGTGTCCCGGCTCTACAGGGGAATTGTTCCGATGACAGCGCAGCCAGAGGTGGCCCAGCTCCCGGAGCAGCTGCTCCGCGACTTCGTCGACGCCAGCGACGCGCTGCTGTGCATCGTCGACGGCGAGGGCCGGATCCTCCTGACCAACCCCGCGCTCCAGCGGTTCACCGGGCGGACCGGCGAGGAGCTGTCGAACGTGCCGTTCTGGGACGTCTACGTCGTCCCCGAGCACGTCGCCCTCTCCCGGGACGCCGTGGCGCGAGCCATGGCCACCGGGACCGCCCATCCGCAGGAGGGTGACTGGCTGACCGGCACGGGGGAGCGGCGCCGGGTGGCGATGCGCAACACCGTGCTGCGGGACGACCGGGGCCGGCCCTACGCGGTGGGCTGCGTCGGGCTCGACGTCACCGACGACCGGCGCCGCGAGGCGCAGCTGCACCTGCGCGCGCAGACCGACCTGCTCACCGGGATCGCCAATCGCGGTGCCCTGTTCGACGCGCTGCGGGCCCGGCTCGCTGACGGCGTGGGCTGCGCCCTCCTCTTCTGCGACCTGGACCAGTTCAAGATCGTGAACGACCGGCACGGTCACGCGGTCGGGGACGGCCTGCTCGCGGAGATGGCGCGGCGGATGGCTGAGCTGGCCGGTCCGGGCGACCTCGTGGCCCGCTTCGGCGGCGACGAGTTCGTGATCCTCTGCCAGGGCCGCTCGCAGGAGGAGCTCGCCGCCCTCGCCGAGCGGGTCGGCGCGGCCGTCCGCCGGCCCTGGGACGGCCCCGAGGGCTCCCTGTCGATCGGGGTCAGCATCGGGATCGCCGTCGGCCGCCCCGGTGACGACGCCGACGAGCTGATCGGCCGGGCCGACCGGGCCATGTACGGCGCCAAGTGCCATCCCCACCGCCGGGCCGACCGCCCGCGGCGTGCCGCCGACCCCACCTGACATCCCGCGGACCCGCGGCGGCAGGCCGCGTCAGGACGTGAGGCTCGGGGTCGCCTCCCGACGCGGCCGCGGCACCTGGACGGGTGCGCCGTCCGCGAGCGCTTCGACGGGCCCGGGCCGGCCGAAGTGCCACCCCTGGCCGTAGTCGACGCCGAAGCTGCGCAGGGCGGCGTCCTCGTCCACGGTCTCGACGCCCTCGGCGACGACCTCGATGTCGCAGCCGTGCGCGAACTCGACGAGTGACTGCACGAGCTTGGCCAGCACCGGGTCGGCGTGCAGGCCGCTGACGATGCTCCGGTCGATCTTGATCACGTCGGGAGAGGTCACGACGATGTGGTGGAGGGAGGAGAACCCGGCGCCGACGTCGTCGATCGCCAGGCGCAGCCCATCGGCGCGCAGCGGTCCGAGGACGTTCGCGATGGCGTCGTAGTCCTCGACCCGGTCGTGCTCCGAGAGCTCGAGCAGGACCCGGTCCAGCGGGAGGCGGGCGAGGAGCTTCCGGCAGTCCTCGGTGATCAGGGTCGCCGGGGAGACGTTCATGGAGACGTAGCCGCCGACCCGGTCGAGCAGGCGCGCCGCTCCCTCGAGGGCGAGCAGTTCGAGGCGGTGGCCCAGGCCCACGCCGTGAGCCTGGTCGAAGACGACATCGGGGGCCATGCCCCACTCCCTGGGGAAGCGGCTCAGCGCCTCGGCGCCGGTCCGGCGCCCGGTCGCCAGCTCGACGATGGGCTGGAGGACGACGGTCGGGCCGCCGGAAGCGATCACCGGGTCGAGACGGTCGACGATCTCGCTGCGCCGCCCTTCGGCCCGCACCCCGGGCTCGACGATGACGGCGGCCGCGGAGGCGAGGACATCCATCAGCGCCTTGTCGCGCTCGGCGAGCTCCTTGTCGGAACTGAGGCCGAAGGCGCAGAAGGTGCCGTACAGCTCGCCGTCCGACAGCCGGACCGGGGCGGAGACGTAGCTGCGGATCCGGGGGATCTTCGCGGTGGGGAGCTTCATGGCCTCGGGGAAGTCCCGGACGTCGGGGATGACCGCGGGCAGCTTGCCGTCGAGGATCGCCTGGCAGAACGAGGTCTCCTGGACCTGCGTGATGCCGTCGCGGAAGACGAGCGGGATGGCGGAGTCGACGACCTCGAGGTGCTGGGTGGTGCCGTCGAGCCGGCTCAGGAACGCCACGCTCATCTGCAGCGACTTGCGCGCCGTGCGCAGCAGGTCGGCGACCTGCTGCTCGGCATCCGAGCGCTTCTTGCCCACGTGATTCCTCCTGGATCGATCTCTCCTGCTCCATCGACCGTCCGGAGCCATTCCTGGAGGAAGTTCCTCCGCTGGTGTCGATGAGGGGTGTCGCCGTTCGACGTCCTACCGAGGGGCCGAACAGGCGGCCCGCAGTTCCGGAGGAGTCGCCATGCGTCCGCTCGTCGTCACCACGTTCGTCACCCTCGACGGGGTCATGCAGGCCCCGGGCGGCCCCGGGGAGGACCCGTCGGGCGGCTTCTCGTACGAGGGCTGGCTCGTTCCCTTCTTCGACGAGGCGATGGGCGAGCAGATGAACACCTGGTTCGCCGGCGCCCAGGACTTCCTGATCGGGCGCACCACCTACGAGCTCTTCTACGCGTCCTGGCCGCAGATGATCAGCGACGACCCGGTGTCCCAGGGGCTCAACGTCAAGAAGAAGTACGTCGCCTCCCGCACGCTGGAGTCGGTGGAATGGGAGAGCGCCGAGCTGCTGAAGGGCGACGTGGTTGCCGCCGTCCGGGCGCTCAAGGCCGGGGACGGCGGCGAACTGCAGGTGCACGGCTCGGCGGGGCTGATCCAGACCCTGCTGCGCGAGGACCTCGTCGACGAGCTACGGCTGGTCGTGTTCCCGGTGGTGCTGGGCGAGGGCAAGCGGCTCTTCGGCGACGGCGCCCTGCCGCGGACCTGGCGGCTGGCCACGCACGCGACCACGCCGTCCGGGGCGCTGCTGCTCGGCTACCAGCACGTGGGCGGGGTCGTGACCGGCTCGGTCGGCCCCGAGTACGAGTGATCTCGCACAGCAGTCAGCCGCCGCCGTCTGCTGCCCGACGCCGGACCGCGCACGAGGCACTCCCGCGGCCGGGGCGGCGGTTCCACACTTCCCGTGGGCCTCGCCGCCCGGCGGACCCGTGAACGGGAAGGGGTGTCGTCATGGAAGCCAGCGCTGGATCCCGGATGAACGGCCCGGCGGCCGCGGGTGGGATGCCTCATGACGGCGTGACGAGCAGGTGGGACCGCATCACGGCGGCCGCCGGCCTCCTGTTCGTCGCCCTCGTCGTGGCCAGCTTCTTCACGCCGTCGATCCCGGAGTACGGCAGCACCGCCGACGAGCTCGCGGCGGGGATCACCGACGAGCGCGCCGGGCACCAGATGTCGCTGCTGCTCGGCTTCCTCGCCGACATCGCGTTCCTGGTGTTCCTCGCCGGCGTGTGGAGCAGGTTCCGGCGCCACGAGGGCAGCGGCGGCATGATGTCCGGCCTGTTCGCCATCGCCGGCGCCGCGTTCGTCGCGACCATCCTGATCGCCGAGGGCATCTACCTGGCGCTGGTCCAGGCCGCCGAGAGCGCCGACCCGTCGACCCTGCCGACGATCGCCGCCCTCGACTACTGGGTCGGTCTCTGCACCGTCCCGGTGGCGGTCGCGATGATGATCGGCGCCACGGGGGCCATCCTCAGCACCCACGCGCTGCCGACCTGGCTGGGTTACCTCTCCGGGGTCAACGCGGTGGTGCTGGTCCTCGGCCTCGGCGGGGTCTTCGAGAGCAGCGAGGAGACGTGGTTCGTCGCCATCGGCGGGTTCGGCGGCTTCCTGCTGTTCCTGATCTGGACGCTCGCGACGAGCATCGTGCTGCTGATGCGCTCCCGGCACCGGACGGAGGCGACGGCCTGAGGCACCGGGCCCGCTGGAGGGCGGCACGGCTCCCCAGCGGCCCGTCTCAGCTCGTCGGGCCGTGGGCGGCGGCGGAGACCGACTCCCACTCCCGCCAGGTGGCGAGCCGGGACTCGTAGTCCTCGGTGGCGATCGGCAGCGGCGCGCGGCCGAGGAAGATCCGCAGCGGCGGCTCGGCGGCGTCGACGACGGCCAGCACGGCCTCGCGGGTGGCCACCGGGTCACCGGGGTCGCCCGAGCGTGCCTTGCGCGCCGCGGCGGCCTTCTCGCGGAAGGCGTCGTAGGCCGGGTTCGGGGCGGCATGCCTCGCCGAGGCGCCGCCCCAGTCCGTCGAGTAGGCGCCGGGCTCGATGATCGTCACCGTGATGCCGAAGTCGGCGACCTCCGCGGCCAGCGACTGGCTGAACGCCTCGAGCGCCCACTTGGAGGCGTTGTAGATGCCGATGTTGGGGAAGGCGCTGATCCCGCCGATGCTGCTCACCTGCAGGATGTGGCCGGAGCCCTGCTCGCGCAGGTAGGGCAGCGCGGCCTGGGTGACGAAGAGGGCGCCGAACACGTTCGTGTCGAACTGGGCGCGCGCCTCGGCCTCGGAGATCTCCTCGATCATGCCGAACTGGCCGTAGCCGGCGTTGTTGACGACGACGTCGAGCCGGCCGAACCGGTCGTGGGAGTCCCTGACGGCGGCGAACACGGCGTCGCGGTCGGTCACGTCCAGCTGCAGCGGCAGCACCCTGTCGCCGAACTGCTGCACGAGGTCGTCGAGGGTGCTGGTGTCGCGGGCGGTGGCGGCCACGGCGTCACCGCGCTCGAGGGCGGCGATGGCCCACTCCTTGCCGAAGCCGCGGGATGCGCCGGTGATGAACCAGGTCCTGGCCATGGGGATCTCCTCTGCGTCGGGGCAGGCGCGGGTCCTCGGGGCGCCGTGCGGATGCCAGCCGCCGTCGGTCGGGCCGCTGTCGGCTCCAAGTCCGCCGTCCGCCGATGTGTTCCGGCGAGCCGGTGGACAGCGACGATCGGGAGCGGAGGAGTGTTCAGGGCATGGCTGTCGAGATCCGGGAGTACCGGCCCGCGGACTGGGACGCGATCGCCCGGGCGCACGACGCCGCTCGGCTGCAGGAGCTGGCGCCGTCCGTGGGGGTGGAGGCGTTCCGGCCCCTCGCGGAGACGGCCAAGCGGGAGGGGCTGTTCGACGAGCAGGTGTGGGTGGCCGAGCTGGACGGCGAGGTGGTCGGCTTCGTGGCCTACGCCCACGCCGAGGTGACGTGGATGTACGTCCATCCCGAATCGCAGCAGCGGGGCGTGGGGCGCGCGCTGCTGCGGCACGCGCTGGCCCACGCCGACGACCTCGGTGGCGAGGGCTACGTGACCGTGACGGTGCTGGACGGCAACCCGGCGCGGAAGCTGTACGAGAGCGAGGGCTTCCGGCTGGTCGAGACCAGGCGCGGCGGGCTGGCGGGCAACCAGGACTTCGCCGCGACCGGCCACGTCCTGGAGCGCCGCCTCTGAGTCGATGACCCCGCGTGGACAGCCCGTGGCGGGGGTCAGTCCCCCGGTGGTCCGTCCCCGACGGACAGGCGCCGGGCACCGGGGACGTCGTCGAACAGCCACGGGTCCAGCGGGCGGTCCTGGCGGATCACGCTCACCGAGCCGTTGCGCTCGAGGACGACGCAGCGGACCTCCGCGGGATCCCTGACCCCGGCCAGGCGCAGCTTCTGGCGCAGCTCGTCCTCCCCGACGTGGCTGGCGCGGAGGTTCTCGTGCAGCGGGACGGGGCCGTCCATCAGGAGGACCGGAGGACGGTTCATCAGCCGGTCGACCCACCGGTTCCGGCGGAGACGGACCAGGCTGATCTGCACGGCGAACAGCGTGGCCATGGCGACCAGCCCGACCATGAGAGTGGGTTCCAGGAGCAGCGTCGTCCGGCCGATCACCGCACCGAGGGCGATCGCGCAGCCGAGGTCGAAGCTGGACATGCTGGCCAGGGTGCGCTGGCCCAGCACCCTGACGAACAGCACGAGGGCCAGGTACATCCCGATCGTCGTGATGACCACGAGCAGGGCGGTGGTGCCGTCGATCCCGAGCCGCTCCAGCATGTGGATCCTCCCCATTCCATGCGGTGATGCCGGCCCCCGCGTGCCGAGGTTCCCCGGCAGCATGGCGCTCCGCGGGACACCGCACACGCGCGGATCCGCTCGGCCGGCCACCGGCGCCGTCCGTGCGTCGCACCGCCGTTGTCGGGGCCGTGCCCCCGTGGTGGGATCCGGTCGGCGGCGCCGGGCGCTGCCGGCGCGCGGTCGACGAGGAGGCTCCATGGCCGAGGTCCACGGCACCTGCGACGAGCGGTTCGCGGGGGTACGGGACGCCCTGGCGGCACAGCTGGACGGCGACGAGCTCGGCGCCTCGATCGCGGTGGACCTCGACGGTGAGACCGTCGTCGACATCTGGGGCGGCTACCGGGATCTCGACCGCACGGAGCCGTGGACGCAGGACACGATCGTCAACGGCTGGTCGACCACGAAGTGCGTGCTCTCGCTGGCCGCACTGCTGCTGGTCGAGCGCGGCGAGCTGGACGTCGATGCGCCCGTCGGCAACTACTGGCCCGAGTTCTCGGCGAAGGGCAAGAAGGACGTGCTGGTGCGGCACCTGATGTCGCACACGTCCGGCGTCTCGGGCTGGGACCCGCCGTTCTCCATCACGGACATGTACGACTGGACGACGTCGACCGAGCGGCTGGCCCAGCAGGCGCCGTGGTGGGAGCCAGGGACGGCGTCGGGCTACCACTCCAAGAACCAGGGGCACCTGGTCGGCGAGGTGATCCGGCGGATCACGAACAAGACGTTCAAGAAGTTCGTGGCCGACGAGATCGCCGGACCGCTGGGGGCGGACTACCAGATCGGAGCGGCCGAGTCCGACTGGTCGCGGATCGCGCCGGTGGTGGCCCCGCCGCCCGAGCCGGAGGAGCCGCTCGACCCCGGGTCGGTGCGGGGAAGGACGTCCCTCGGCCCGAAGTCGTCGGTGAAGGCGGCGAACTCGCCGGAGTGGCGGCGGGCGGACATGGGCGCGCTCAACGGGCACACCAACGCCCGCGGGCTGCTGGACGTGATGCGCACGCTGACGCTCGGCGGGTCGGGACCGGTGCGGCTGTCCGACCGCACCGTCGACCTGGTGTTCCGGCAGCAGTCCGACGGCGTGGACCTCGTCCTGATGACGCCGCTCACGTTCGGCATCGGCTACGCGCTGACCCCGACGGAGACGGTGCCGTACCTGCCCGCCGGGCGGGTGGCGTTCTGGGGCGGCTGGGGCGGCTCTCTGGCCGTGATGGATCTCGACCGGCGGCTGACGATCACGTATCTGATGAACCGGATGGCGCCGGGCATCATCGGCTCGCCGCGCAGCGAGGCGTACACGAACGCCGTCTACGCCGCCCTCTGACGCGCAGTGGCCTGCCCGGCGCGCTCCGACGCCCATGAGTGCGCGCTGACCCCGCGGGATAGCTAGCCGGCATGGATCTCGACGACGTGCTGCTGAACCCCCACTACGTCACCCGGCAGGCGCGGTGGATCGACGCCCCGCCGGACGTCGTGTGGGAGGAGCTGCACGCCGTCCAGCTGAGCGGTCTGCCGGTGACCGTCGTCCTGAGTGCTGCCCGGTTCCTGCCGGTGCTGCTGTCCGGCCACGGGCTGGGGCAGCTGCGCGACCGGCCGTTCCTGGAATCGCTGCCGGTCCCGCTGCTGGCGTCGGAGCCGCCCCGTTCCGTCGTCTTCGGCGGGGTGCTCCAGGCGTGGCGGCTGAGGGGTGGTGAGGAGCCGCCGTCGCTGGATGCCGAGCATCTGCACAACTGGATGAAGCCGGGCTGGGTGAAGGCGGTGATGGACTTCCGGCTGACGCCGTCCCGGGGCGGGACGGAGCTGAGCTCGGAGACGCGGGTGCTGGCGACCGACTATGCGACCCGGCGGAGGTTCACCCGCTACTGGCTGTTCGTGCAGCCGGGCAGCACCGCGATCCGGTGGGAGGTGCTGACGGCCGTCCAGCTGCGGGCGGAGGGCCGAGCGCGCAGCCGGACGCTCCAGGGCTGAGCCCGTGGCGGCCGGGCGGTGACCTCTGGACGACGCCGCCTGGTCCCAGACACAGCGGTTCTCACTCTGCGGTCATGCCGCGACACGCGCAGTTCGCGACACCGACGACGGCCCGGGGTGTCGCCGGGAGCGGAACCGTCGCGGGGACGCGCCGTGTTGACGCGAGCGATCGGAGCGGAGTAATCCGGCGTCGTCGCGTGGAAGCGCACGCTCGCGGGGGTTCTCGACGGCTGTTCCGAAAGACAGGAGAATGCCGTGCCCGACAGAGTGTTCCGCTTGACCCGCTGGGGGACGGTTGCCCCGCCCACAGGCTGGGAGATCGGCTCCGGAGCCTTTTCCGACCCCTCGCGGAGCGATCTGCTGGCGTACCGGCCGGCCGACGGCGGGTTGTGGGTGGGGGTGAACAGCGGCGGCGCTTTCACCTTCACCGCCCCGTGGGCGACGTTGTCTCCCGCGGCGGGCTGGCAGTTCGTGACGGGCGACTTCACCGGCAACGGTCTGTCCGACGTCGTCGCCTACCACCCGAGCAACGGCAGCGTCTGGGTGGGTGAGAACCGAGGCGCGACGTTCGAGTTCAGGCGGTGGGCCACGCTCGCACCCGCTGCGGGGTGGCAGATCGAGGCGGGGTACTTCACGGGCAAGGCGAAGGCCGACCTCCTGGCCCATCACGTCGCGAGCGGCGGATTGTGGGTCGGAGAGAACCTGGGGAACTCGTTCGGCCTCGTCGGGGCATGGGCGACGTTGCCGCAGGGGCAGGGCTGGCAGCTCGCCACGGGCGACTTCATCGGCGACGGGCGTACCGACGTCGTCGCGTACAACCCTGGCGACGGGTCCGTCTGGGTGGGGGAGAACCACAACTCGGGGTTCGTCCTCGGTCAGTGGGCGGGCGTGCAGCCCCCGGCGGGCTGGCGCATCGCTGCCGGCCGGTTCAGGGGGCGGGACAGGGCCGACCTGGCCGCCTACCACTCCGGCAACGGCACGGTGTGGGTCGGAGAGAACAACGGCGCCGGATTCGATTTCCCCGAGGCGTGGGCCACCGTGGCGCCCCCCGGTGGCTGGCAGTTCACCAGGGGCAGCGTCAACGGCGACCTCTTCGACGACCTGGTCGGATACCACCCGACCGAGGGCTCGATCTGGGTCGCCACGTCGTCCCTGCGGCCGATCGAGGGCTATTGCTGGCCACTCTCCGCGGCGCCCGGAGAGGCGATCTCGTTCCACATGTCGGGGGAGGGAGAGTCGGTCGCCTCCTTCCGGCGGCACACGTCCACCTCGGCGTCCGTCGACTCCTTCCCCGTGCGCGAGGTGCCCTTCACGGCGAACCGGCAGGCCGTGCAGGCCGCCCCGTGGCGTTTCGGCTGCGGCTGGACCGAGACGTTCGGCCTCACCGTTCCGCCGGACTGGACCCCCGGCCTCTACTCGGCGGCCTGCACGGACCCCGGGGGGAACACCTGCGACGTCACCTTCGTCGTGAAACCGGCTCACGCCGACCGGTCGGACGTCGCGGTCCTCGCCAACGCGAACACCTGGCTGGCCTACAACGGCTGGGGCGGCCAGTCGAAGTATTCCGGGCTGGCCCGCACCAGCTTCCTGCGCCCGATGCCGGGGGCGGCACCGCACACGGACATGCATCTCACCCGCGGCGAGCTCTGGGTGCTCGGCTGGCTGGAGGCACAGGGGCACCGCCCGGACGTGTACACCGACATCGACTTCCACAACGACGGCTGCGACGCGGGGCAGTACTCGTGCCTCATCGTGGACACCCACCCCGAGTACTGGACGACGCAGATGTATGACAACGCGGCGGCCTATCTCGACGCCGGCGGAAGCCTCGTCTACATCGCCGGCAACGGCATCTTCGAGGTCGGCGAATACGACAATGCGCAGACCGAGATGATCTTCCGTCTGGGCATCGAAGGCGGGCCGCGCGAGGACGCGCTCTTCCGGCAACTCGGCAGGCCGGAACGCTCGCTGATCGGCGTCGCGACCGAACGCTGCGGTGTGCCCGGCTCGCCTTTCGTCGTGCAGGCCGCCGATCATCCCCTGTTCGCGGGGACCGGCGTGTCGAACGGCGACATCTTCGGCGATTCCGGCCTGAATACCGGATTCGGGAACGGTAAGGCGAGCGCATGGGAGGTGGACACCAGCAACGGCCCCGGTTCCACCTCCACCGCGCCGGCCGACTGTGCCATGTCCCCGCGCGACGTGCCCCGATCGACCCTGCCCGGCGGGCTCGTCGTGCTGGCCGTGGGCCAACCGGACGCCCGCGGCGTGGGCGGCGAGATCACCTACTACGACCATCCGGGTGGCGGCTTCGTCCTCGCCGTCGGTTCGCTCACCGCCGGCGGCAGCCTCGTCGTCGACCCGGTGCTGACCGGGCTGATGGCCAACGCCCTGCAGCAGGCGGGCGTCTCCTGATCCCGGCACTGCCGGTCGACCAGCGGTGACGGGCGGGTCGTGCTTACGCTCGGACGATGGATCCCGCCGACCTGCTCGCCCTGCGCTCCGACGAGCGCGCCGCCCTGCTCCTGCTCGGCCTGCGCGGCGACTGGTAGCCGTACTGCTGCGCCCAGGCGGTCCGCCTGGCCCGGTCGCTGTCCCGCCTCACCGACGCCGGAACCGAGGTGGTGCTCGCCTCCACCGACCCGCCGGAGGTGCAGCTGGCGATGAACCGCACCTGGCACCTGCCGTTCCGGTGGGTCAGCGATCCCGGCGGCACCGAGCTCGCCCGGCCGCTCGGTGCCTGGGACGACGACGCGTCGATCTTCCGCCCGGTCATCGTGGCGGTGGCCCCGGACGGGGCGGAGGTGTTCCGGGAGCTCTCCCGCGACTTCACCGACCGGCCGGACGACGAGCCGTTCCTGACCGCCCTGGAGTCGCTCGGGCTCGAGCCGCTCGCGCCGGCTCCCCCGTGGGCGCCGGAGGCTCTGGAGCCGCGGCCGTCGAAGCGGGCGTTCACGCCGGCGTCGTTCATCCCCTACTTCCGCGCGATCAAGTTCAACACCGGGGCGCTGAGCGAGCGGATGGTCGACGAGCGTGACCGGGCCGAAGTGCTGACCGAGAAGGGCATGGCCGAGTCGTTCCTCGCCACCTTCGACGAGTGGCGGGCCGAGCACCCGCCGGAGCGGCAGTAGCCGGACGTCGCGCGTCGCGTGCGAGGGCGTCGGTGTCCTGCCGACGTCGCGAACCTGTGTCGTACGTGCGTGGATGGGTGCATGGCCTGGACCGAGAAGGACATCCCCGAGCTGAGCGGGCGCACGGCCGTGGTCACCGGCGCGAACGGTGGGCTCGGCTTCCAGACGGCGCTGGCGCTGGCCGGTGCGGGTGCGCACGTCGTCATGGCAGCGCGGGATCCGGCGAAGACGACGGCTGCGGTGGCCCGGATCGCCGAGCGGTACCCCGCGGCGTCGCTGGAGGTGGTGCCGCTCGATCTCGGTGACCTGTCGGTGGTGAAGGCCGCTGCCGAGAAGGTGCTGGCGGGACACGACCGCCTCGACCTGCTGGTGAACAACGCCGGCGTGATGGCGATGCCGCAGCGGACGACGGTCGACGGGTTCGAGATTCAGTTCGGCGTCAACCATCTCGGGCACTGGGCGCTCACGGCGCACCTGCTGCCGGCGCTGCTGGCGGCGCCGGCGGCACGGGTCGTGACGGTGACGAGCACGGCCCGCCACCGGGCCCGGCGGCTGGACCCCGCCGATCCGCACATGCGGCGGAACTACGGGGCGTGGGCGTCGTACGCGCGGGCCAAGATGGCCAACCTCCACTTCGGTCTGGGGCTGCAGCAGCAGTTCTCCCGGGCCGGAGTAGCGGCGGAGAGCCTGATGGCGCACCCCGGACTGTCCAACACCGACCTGCAAGCGCGCTCGGTGCGCGAGGGCGGCGCCGGCTGGGTCGGGGCGTTCTTCGAGGTGATGACGGCGCGCTCAGGGATGACGCCGTTCGAGGGCGCGCGTCCGCAGCTCCGCGCCGCGACCGACCCGCGAGCGAGGGGCGGCGAGCTCTACGCGCCGCGATACGGCTCCCACGGGCCCGCTGTACGACGCCCGATCCTTCGTCGGTCGGGCCTGCAGGAGCAGCTCGACGTCCTGTGGCAGGTCTCCGAGCGCGAGACCGGCATCCCCCTGGACGTCGCGGACGGCGAATCGGCCGCCGGTCGGTAGCACTTCGAGTGCTACTGTAGCCGGATGGTGCGGATCGGTGTGCGAGAGCTCCGTCAGAACGCGAGCCAGTACCTCGCTCGCGTCAAGGCCGGAGAAACGGTCGAGGTCACCGAGCGCGGCACACTCATCGCCTTGCTGACCCCGCCGAGTCCTGCCGCGTCAGCTCGTGACCGGCTGATCGCCGAGGGCCGTCTGATTCCGGCCAGCGGACCACTGCAGCTTCCCGCTCGCGTGCGCGTGGAAGGCGTCGAGAGTCAGGCCGTGCTGGACGAGCTACGCGAAGAACGGCTGTGATCTACCTCGATTCGTCCGCCGTGGTGAAACTGATCCTGCAGGAAGCGGAGAGCGACGAGCTCGAATCATGGTTGACCGTGTCCCGGGCGAAAGCACCACTGGTTTCCAGCGCCCTGACACGCGTCGAGGTCCTCCGTGCATGCAGGCGCGTGGACGAGACGTTGCTGACGCCCGCGAGGAATCTGCTCCGCGGTATCGACCTCCTGCCCATGGACAGCGCCATCGTCGAGTCCGCTGCCGAGCTGAGCCCGGCAGTGCTACGGAGCCTCGATGCCATGCATCTGGCCACGGCGCTTCAGCTCGACGCCGATCTGGAGGCGCTCATCGCCTACGACGCGCGACTCGCCGAAGCCGCCCGAGCGCACGGTCTGACGGTCGATCAGCCGGGGATCTGACCGCCTGTGCACGATCCGGCTGCCGTGGAGTGTCAGCGGCGGCCGAGGCGGTAGCCGACGAGGACGCCGATCAGGGTCAGCACCGCGCCGCCGACGGCCCCCAGGAGCAGCGTCTGGGCGTCGCCGCCCGGAGCAGCGGCCGCGGCTTTGCCGGCGAACGTCCGCCCCGCAGCGGGACTCGGTGCTCCGCCGGCCACCAGCGAGGCGTCGCTGGTCGCAGCCGCAGACGGCGCCGCGGCGATCGGGACCACCGTGCCGGTCAGTTCGTCGTCGATCGCCGTGAAGAACTGGCCGGCCATCCGCTTCGCGACGCCGGTGATCATCCGCTGGCCCACGCCCGCGACCGGGCCGCCGATCACGGCATCGGCCGAGTAGGTCAGGTTGGTCTTCCCGTCACCGGCCGGCTCCAGATTGATGGTCACCGTCGCCCGGGCGTTCCCCGGCGCACCCGCACCCGACGCGTGCATCACGTACGACGACGGTTTCTTCTGGTCCGACAGCCGCACCTCACCCGCGTACGTCCCGCGGATCGCGCCGACCCCGACCGAGACGTTCATCCTGTACTCGTCGTCCCCGACCTGCTCCAGCGACTCGCAGCCCGGGATCGTCCGGGCCAGCACGGCCGGGTCGGTGATGACCGACCACACCTTCTCCGGGTCGGCCGAGAGCACCGCTGAGCCGTCGAGATTCACGCCATCACTCCAGTCCCCGCCCGGCTCGCGGCCGCGGCGGTCAATTCCGATTCTGGGGAGCGCACGAGGTCGTACAGCTCCGTGGGGGAGATGGGCATCGACGTGATCCGCCGTCCCACCGCGTCCTCGATCGCCGAGGCGATCGCGGCCGTCCCCGGGATGACGCCTGCCTCGCCGGCGCCCTTGATGCCCAGCGGGTTCAGCGGCGACGGCGTCGTCTGGTGGTCGATGACGACGTCGGGCACCTCGCTCGAGTACGGCATGAGGAAGTCCATGTACGAGGCGTTCTGCAGCTGGCCGTCCCGGTCGTAGACCATCCGCTCGTACAGCGCGCCGCCCACGCCCTGCGCGACGCCGCCCTGCACCTGGCCCTCGACGATCATCGGGTTCACCACGTTGCCGCAGTCGTGCACCACGGCGTACTTGACGATGTCGATCTCCCACGTCGCCGGGTCGATCTCCACGATCGCCGCGTGCGCGCCCGACGCGAACGTCGACCGGAGCGGCGAGTAGTAGTCGCGGTGCTCCAGCCCGGGCGCATCGCCCTCGGCCACCGGCGGCTTGGAGTCGTCGTGCGTGACGAACTGGGTGGCCTGTTGGGCGGCCTCGTCGAACGCGTAGCGCAGCGGGTTGGAGAGGACGGCGACGGTGCGCAGCGGGATCGACGTCCCCGGCACGCCCTTCACCTGGACCAGGCCCTCGTCGATCTCGAGGTCCTCCGGCGACGCCTCCAGCACGTCGGCGGCGATCCGCAGGGCCTTCTCCCGCACGCCGCGAGCGGCGAGCGCGATCGCGTTGCCGCTCATCACCGCGGCCCGCGAGGCGAACGTGCCGACGGCGTAGCCGAAGCGCCGGGTGTCGCCGGTGGTCACCTCGACGTCCTCGATCGGCACGCCCAGCTCGGAGGCCACGATCTGTGCGAACGCCGTCTCGTGCCCCTGGCCCTGCGACGTCAGCCCGGTCGACACCAGCACCTTGCCGCTGCCGAGCACCTGCACGTGCCCGCCCTCGTACGGCCCGGGCCCGGTGCCCTCCACGTACAGCGCCATGCCGATGCCGAGCTGCTTGCCGCGGGTGGCGGCCTCGGTCCTCAGGCCCTCGATGTCGTCCCAGCCGACGAGAGCCTTCAGCTTGTCCACGAGCCCGGGGTAGTCGCCCGAGTCGTAGATGACCGGCCGGCCGTCCTGGAACGTCAGGTGGTGGTCGTAGGGGAACTGGTCGGGCTGGATCAGGTTCCGCTCCCGGACGACGGCGCGGTCGAGCCCCAGCGCGTCCGCGATGCGGTCCATCGTCCGCTCCATCGCGTAGCAGGCCTGCGGCCGCCCGGCGCCGCGGTACGGCGTCACGATGACGGTGTTGGTGTAGACGCTGTCCACGCGCACCCGGTACACGGGGATGACGTACGGGCCCACCAGCTGGGTCGCGGTGATGATCGGGACGATGATCCCGTAGGGCGTGTACGCGCCGTTGTCGTGCAGGACGTGGACGTCGAGCGCGGTGATCCGGCCCTCGTCGTCGTAGCCCACGGTGATGTCCTGCCGCTGCTGCCGCTCGTGGGCACTCGAGATGAAGTGCTCGCGGCGGTCCTCGGCCCACTTCACCTCGGCCTGCAGCGCGATCGCGGCCATGGGAATGAGCAGCTCTTCCGGCCACGGGTGCACGATCTTCACGCCGAAGCCGCCGCCGACGTCCGGCGCGATGACCTCGACCCGGTCGAGCGACAGCTCGAGCTTGGCCGCGATCGCCGCGCGCACCGACGTCGACGCCTGGGTGCTGGTGAACACCCGCAGCGACCGGTCGTCGGCGTCCCACTTCGCGTGCACGCCCTTGCCCTCCATCGGCATGCTGGCGCTGCGCTCGATGTACTGCGTGAAGCTCAGTGTGTGCGGCGACGCCGCCAGCACCGGCTCGACGTCGCCGGTCTCCTGGCGGTGCCGGGCGGCCACGTTGTCGGCGACGTCGTCGTGGACGCACGAACTCGCCTCCACCGCGGCATCCACCCCGACGACGACCGGCAGCTCCGCGTAGGAGACGACGATCTTCTCGGCGGCGTCCTCGGCGACGTACCGGTCGGTGGCGACCACCATGACCACGGGCTCGCCCACGTGCCGCACGACGTCGCGGGCCAGCGAATAGGCGGTTCGCGGCTCGGTCAGCTGCGGGTGGGGGATGAGCACCGGGAGCGGCTCGGCCATCGGCCCGGTCAGGTCGTCGTAGGTGTAGATCGCCACGAGGCCCTCGACGTCCAGGGCCCCTTCGACGTCGATGTCGGTGATGCGGGCGTGCGCGTGCGGCGACCGCACGAAGGCGGCCGCGAGTGCCTGCGAGCCGATGTCGTCGAGGTAGCGGCCCTTGCCGATGATCAGCCGGGCGTCCTCGCGCCGGCGGACCGGCTCACCGAACAGCTTCGTCGTCACCGCCGTCCCCCCACGTCGCGCCCCCCGACCACGCCAGGCATAGGTTCCTTTACCTGCGTTTCCGCCGCGAGAACACACGTATAGGTACCTATGCCTGGGCGGGTCGTGGTCATGCGCCGTCCCGCATCGCGGCGTTCGCGGTGTGCACGGCCTTCTTGATGTTGGCGTAGCCGGTGCACCGGCAGAGGTTGCCGCCGACCATGTCGTCGACCTCCTCCTCGGTGAGCTCCGCGGCGTTGTCCCGCTTCTCCAGCCCCGCGACGATCGTCGTCAGGAAGCCCGGCGTGCAGAACCCGCACTGCAGCGCGTGGCACTCGCGGAAGGCCTCCTGCACCGGGTGCAGCACGTGTCCGCCCTGGTGGTCGTCGCGGGCCAGACCCTCGACCGTCGTCACCTCGTGTCCCTCGACCTGGACGGCGAGCAGCAGGCAGGAGCGCACCGGGTCGCCGTCCACCAGCACCGTGCAGGCGCCGCAGACGCCGTGCTCGCAGCCCACATGCGTGCCGGTCAGCCCGAGGTCGTGGCGCAGCGCGTCCGACAGCAGCCGGCGCACCGGCACGGTCGCTTTCCGTGGAACACCGTTCACCGTGAGGGTGATGGTCCGTTCGGAGTCGGTCACGCAACTCTCCCCACGGCCTCGGCCGCAGCCTCGGCCAACGTGCGTTCGGTGAGGACGCCGACCAGCAGACGCCGGTAGTCGGCGCTGGCGTGGATGTCGGTGTCCGGGTCGACCAGTGTGCGCGCGAGCGCGCCGGCGGCCGCCCAGTCGGCCTTCTCCACCGGCGACCCGGCGACGGCCTCGGTCAGATCGTGCACCTCGGGGGTCAGCCCCACCGAGACGTAGGAGGCGCGGACGGCGGCGACGCGGCGGTCGGCATCCAGCGTGACGACGACGCCGGCGCCGCAGACCGCGTAGTCGCCCTTGCGGCGGGCGACCTCGGCGAACGCGGTTCCCGAGCGCGGCGGCAGCGCCCCGAAGTAGGCGGAGGTGACGACGGCGGGGCCGGAGATCGAGGTCTCCAGCGGGCCGACGAACAGGTCCTGCCAGCCGACCGTGCGGACTCCGGAGGGGGTGGCCACCTCGACGGAGCCGTCGGTGAGGGCGAGGACCGAGGTCATCTCGCCGGAGGGGTCGGCGTGCGCGATCGAGCCGACGGTGGTGCCCCGGTTGCGGATCGCCGGGTGGGCGACGTTCGCCGTCGCCCGGGCCAGCAGCGGCTGGACCCGGGCGGCGGCTATGGCATCGGGGTGGCCCCCGAGCAGTGCGTTGTGTCGCACCAGCGCTCCCACCGTCACGCCGTCCCCGGTGACCTCGACGGAGTCGAGGTCGGGCACCCGGTTGATGTCCACCAGCGTGGTCGGCGCCGCGAGCCGCATGGAGAGCAGCGGGAGCAGCGACTGGCCACCGGCGAGCACCTTGGCGCCCGCACCCTCGGACGAGAGAACCGTCAGGACCTCATCCAGGCTGCCGGGGTCGGCGTAACGGAACGGAGCTGGTTTCACCGGTTGAGCGTGCCCTCTCCGTGGTTGTGCGGGACACCGGGGCGGCCGACCTGGTCGACCGACGACGGGTCGGGCCGCACCTCGTGCCCGCCGGTGTGCCCGAGCGCCGGGCCGGTCCCGCCCACGAACCCGCCCTCCTCCAGCAGCGCTGCCTTCATCTCCGGCGGTGCCACCGCCCGGGCGATGTGCCAGCCGGCGACGACGACGATCGTGCCCAGGGCGATGCCGCTGAGCGGGAAGGTGTCGGTGACGTTCAGGGTCACGTTGCCGATGGCGATGATGATCCCGGCCGACAGCGGCACCAGGTTGATCGGGTTCGCGAAGTCGACCCGGTTCTCCTTCCAGATCTTGGCACCGAGCAGGCCGATCATCCCGTAGAGGACGACGGTGATCCCGCCGAGCACGCCGGGCGGGATGATGTTGATCAGCGCACCGAACTTCGGGCACAGCCCGAGCAGGATCGCCACGATCGCGGCCACGTAGTACGCCGCCGTCGAGTAGACGCGGGTGGCCGCCATGACGCCGATGTTCTCGGCGTAGGTGGTCGTGGGCGAGCCGCCGACCGAGGTGGCGACGACGGTGGCGACGCCGTCGGCGAGGATCGCGCGGCCCATGACCGGGTCCAGGTCGCGCTTGGTCATCGCCGCGACGGCCTTGACGTGGCCGGCGTTCTCCGCGATCAGGGCGATGACCGCCGGCAGCACCAGCAGGCTGAAGTTCAGCGAGAAGCTGGGTGCGGTGAACTCCGGCAGGCCGATCCAGTCGGCCTGGGCGACCGTGTCGAAGTTGATCCGGTCGCGGGTGACGACCGCGCCCGTGGCATCCGGCGAGGTGATCGGGCCGGCGGTCACGTCGAGCAGGACCGACAGCAGGTAGCCGAAGATCAGGCCGAGCAGGATGGAGATGCGCGACCAGAAACCGCGCAGCAGCAGCGAGGCGACGATGACGAAGGTCATGGTCGCCAGGCCGGCCCACTGGTCCTGCGGCCAGTACACCCCGGCCACGACCGGGGCCAGGTTGAAGCCGATCAGCATGACGACGGCGCCGGTGACGGCCGGCGGGAGCGCGGCGTTGATCGCGCGGGCGCCCATGAAGTGGATGACCAGGCCGGCGAGGGCCAGCACGACACCGGCGACCAGGATCGCGCCGACGACGTCGCCGGAGTCACCACCGTTCGCCCGGATGGCGACGACGCCGCCGACGAAGGCGGCGCTGGTGCCCAGGTAGCTGGGCACCTGCCCCTTGACGATCAGCAGGAAGATGATCGTCGCGATGCCGCTCATCATGATCGCGAGGTTGGCGTCCAGCCCCATGATGAGGGGGAAGACGAAGGTCGCCCCGAACATGGCGACGACGTGCTGCGCGCCGATCCCGACGGTCCGCGGCCAGGACAGCCGCTCGTCCGGGGCGACCGCCTCACCGAGGGGCGGCGTCTTGCCGTCCCCGTAGAGCTTCCAGCTGAACGCCATCTGAGCGCCTCCTCTGACACCACTTCCGAACCGAATCGGTGCCGGTCAACGGGCGTTGCCACCACCAGGAGGCGCCAATGTGTCATGCGCCACGGCGCGGCGGAAGTACCTCAGTGCTAAATCGTTATTGCGATCGGATGCGGATACTTCACCGCTGAGACATCGATGGGTACGGTTCCGGGGTGAGCGTCTCACCGCCCCCGGGAGCCCCTTCAGTCACGTCCGGCGTGCGGTCGGTCGCGCTGCGATCCGGCGTCTACGCCGACTCCGTCAAGCTCATGCAGGTGAGCCGCGACGTCGCGGCCACCGACGGCGTCACCGCGGTCCTGGTCGCCATGGCGACGCCGCTCAACCTCGAGCTCGCGGCGAACATGGGCCTCGCCCCCGAGGAGCCCACCTCTCCCGAGCAGCTCCTGATCGCCGTCCACGCCGAGGACGACGACGCGCTGGCCGGGGCCCTGGCCGCCGTCGACGCCGCCCTGGCCGCGCGCGAGCGCTCGAGCGGCTCGGCGCAGGCCATCCCGCAGCGCACCATCGGCGCCGGGCTGGCCGAGCTCGACGGGGACGGCCCGGCGTTGGCGATCGTCAGCGTTCCCGGTCAGTACGCCGTCGCCGAGGCGGCCGACGCGATCGCCGCCGGCCGCAGCGTGCTGGTCTTCTCCGACGGCGTCCCGGTCGAGCACGAGGTCGCGCTCAAGCGGGCCGCGCACGAGGCGGGTGTGCTGGTCATGGGCCCCGATTGCGGGACGGCGATCGTCTCCGGTGTCGCCCTCGGCTTCGCCAACGTCGTCCGTCCGGGGCCGGTGGGGCTGGTCGCCGCGTCCGGGACCGGCGCGCAGCAGATCTCCTGCCTGCTCGACATGGCCGGCGTGGGCGTCTCGCACGTCCTCGGCGTCGGCGGGCGCGACCTGTCCGAGGCCGTCGGCGGGCTCGCCACCCTGGACGCGCTCGCCGCGCTGGACGCGGACGAGGCCACCGAGCGGGTGCTGGTGGTCTCCAAGCCGCCCGCGCCGCCCGTGGCCCGGGCCGTCGAGGAGTTCGGCGCCGGACTGTCGGTCCCGGTGCGCTCCGCCGTCCTCTCGCCGGAGACGCCGGATCTGACCGCCGCGGTCGAGGGCCTGCTGACCGACATGGGGCGCGACGTCCCGGCCTGGCCGTCGCGCCCGGGCCCGGCCGAGTCGGCGGCGCCCGGCGCCGTGCTGAAGGGCCTCTACTCCGGTGGCACGCTCGCCGACGAGACGATGCTGCTGGCGGCGCCGGTGCTCGGCGACATCCGCTCCAACACCCCGCTGGAGCCGGAACTCGATCTCGGTACGGACCTGTCCGCCTCCGGCCACGTGGTCATCGACTTCGGGGACGACGCCCTCACCGTGGGCCGCGCGCACCCGATGATCGACCCGACCCTGCGGTTGGAGGCGCTGGCCGCGCTCGCCGCGTCCGGGGAGCCCGCGGTGCTGCTCATGGACGTCGTCCTCGGCCACGGCGCCGATCCGGACCCGGCGGGCGCGCTCGTCCCGGCGCTCACCACCGCTCGGTCGCAGGCCTCCCTGCCCGTGGTGATCGCCCTGATCGGCACCGAGGGTGACCCGCAGGGCTGGTCCCGTCAGGCCGACGCCCTGGCGGCCGCCGGTGCCGCCGTCTTCGCCTCCAACGCCGCCGCCACGCGGTACGCCCTCGACCTGCTGGGAGCTTCTGCATGAGCGAGCTCGCGAGCTCATCGATGGATAGGCCGTCTTCGCCTCCAACGCCGCCGCCACGCGGTACGCCCTCGACCTGCTGGGAGCTTCTGCATGAGCGAGCTCGCGAGCTCATCGATGGATAGAGCGACACGGGTCATGTGCCCGACGAGCGCCAGCGAGGAGGCGTCATGACCCTCGGCGGACTGCTCTCCGCGCCCCCGACGATCGTCGCCGCGGGCGTCGACGTCTTCTCCGACGCGCTGCGCGCCCAGGGCGCCGACGTGCACGACGTCGACTGGCGTCCGCCCGGCTTCGGCGACCCTGCGGACCTCGCCGCCCTGGCGCTGGACCCCCGTCGCAACGCCGCCAACCGGGTGGCCGTCGAACGGATCCTCGCCGCAGGCTCGCAACTGGTCGACGTCCGTCCGGCCCGCGAGGTGATCGGCCTGCCGGACCGCACCCTGCTGCACTCCGGCCCGCCGCTGACCTGGGAGACCGCATCCGGCCCGATGCGCGGCGCCCTGATCGGCGCGTGCCTCTTCGAGGGCTGGGCCACCGACGTGGAGGACGCCGAGCGCATCCTGGCCGCCGGCGAGATCGCCCTCGACCCGTGCCACCACCACCGCACCGTCGGACCGATGGCCGGGGTGACGTCGCCGTCGATGTGGCTGTGGTGCCTCAAGGACCCGGTTCACGGCGGGCAGGCGTTCTGCAACCTCAACGAGGGCCTCGGCAAGGTGCTGCGCATGGGCGCCTTCAACGAGGAGGTGCAGGCGCGGCTGGCGTGGATGCGCTCAGTGCTCGGCCCGATCCTGCAGAAGGCGGTGCGCGGCTCGATCGACGCCGGCAACGACCCGCTGGACGTGAAGAGCGTGCTGGCGCAGATGCTCCAGATGGGCGACGAGGGGCACAACCGCAACCGCGCCGGCTCGCTGATGACGCTGCGGGAGCTGTCGCCCTCGATCGTCGCGGTCGAGGGCGTCCCGTCGGCCGACATCGCCGCCGTCCTGACGTTCATCGGTGGGAACGAGCACTTCTTCCTCAACCTCGGCATGCCGACGGCGAAGCTCGCGATGGACGCCGCCCGCGACGTCCCCGGCTCGACGATGGTCACCGTGCTGTCGCGCAACGGCACCGAGTTCGGGATCCGGACCGCGGGCACCGGGGACCGCTGGTTCACCGGCCCGGCGAACACGCCGGTCGGGCTCTTCCTCGGCGACTACGGCCCGGACGACGCCAACCCCGACATCGGCGACTCCGCGATCATGGAGGCCTACGGCGTCGGCGGATTCTCGATGGCCGCGGCCCCGGCGATCGTTCGCTTCGTCGGCGGCTCGGTTCCGGACGCGCTGGCCACGACCGAGCGGATGTACCAGGTGACGCTCGCGGAGAACCCGGCGATGGCCATCCCGATCATGGGCTTCCGCGGCTCGCCGACCGGCATCGACGTCCTCAAGGTCGCGCGCACCGGCTGGCTGCCGCAGATCAACACCGGCATGGCCGGGCGGATAGCCGGTACCGGTCAGGTCGGCGCCGGCCTCGTGCAGCCGCCGCAGGAGTGCTTCGAGAAGGCGCTCGCCGCCCTCGCCGAGGAGACCCGCAGCGCCTGAGTCCCGGCTCCATCGGCGAAATGGCCGCCACGACTCGCTCGTGGCGACCACATCACCGATCTCGTCGCGTACGTCAGGGACGGCCGGTGCCGCCCTGGGCCTGACCGCCGGCCGGAGCCTCGGCCGCCGGGGCCGGAGCCGGTGCCGGGGCCTGCGGAGCGGAGGCCGGGGCCTTCGGTGCGCGGGCCGGACCCTCGCCGGCAGGTGCGGGAGCCGCGGGGCGCTCCGGCACGGCAGTGGTCGCGGAGGGCTGCTCGGGCTGGTGGGTGGCGCGGGCGTCGGAGCTGACCTGCCCGCCGTCGACACCGCCGTCCTGGGCGTCGTCGCTCACCGAGGTGCCGAAGTCCGGTCCGGCGGGGATGTCGGCGGGGCCGGGCAGCTCGTCGGGCGCGCCGGTCTCCGGCACCCCGGCCTGCTCGGGCAGGGACGCCCGGTCGTCGGCGGAGTCCGGCAGCTCGAACGGCGTCACGGCCTCGATGGTCGTGGCGACGCCGTCCTGGATGGGAGCGGGCAGGACGCCGGCGGCGCCGGCCGAGGTGACGCCGGCGAGGGCGACACCGACGCCGGCGGTCGCGTGGGCGACGGCTCCGGCGGAGGCGAACTTGGCGAGGCCGGCAGCGAGGACGGTGAACATGCGGGATCTCCTTCTCGATCGCCCCGGGAGCGCGGTGGCAGCCGCTCCCCGGGCAGTGGGGGCCGGTTCCGTCGATCCGTCGACAGAACCGGTGAGAAGACCGGTGACCAGCAGTTCGGCGAGCCCTGCCGACGGCCGTCCCGGCCGGGCGGACATCTCCCGGACCGAGTCGGCGAACAGTGCGAGCGGCGCCGCCTCGGCGGGGACGAGTCGTCCCGCCAGGTAGGCCTCGAAGGCGTCGTCGAGCTGGCTGGTGGTCATCTCACCCCCGACATCGCCGGTGCCGCTCACAGGGGCGCGCCGGTTCGGTCGAGCTCGCTCCGAAGGGTGAGCAGGGCTCGGCGTTGCAGGGCCTTCACCGCGGCCACCGAGCGGCCCATCGCCGCGGAGACCTGCTCCAGGCTCAGGTCCGCGACGATGCGCATGAGGACGACGGTCCGCTGGTCGTCGGGAAGACCCGCGCACAGTTCTCGGACGGCGCTCGAGCTCAGCGCGGCCAGGGCGTCGTCCTCCACGTCGCCGCCGGCGATCACACCCAGCAGGTCGACGTCGGACCCGGTCGGTGCGGGACGGCGGCTGCGCCGCCGCCAGTCGTCGACCAGCCGGCGATGCGCGATCGTGAAGACCCAGGCGCGCAATGCGCCCTCGTCCCCCTCGAACGACGACAGGCCGGTGAACAGGCCGATGAACGTCTCGCTGGCCAGGTCGTCCGGTTCCTGTGCCCCGTGCAGCCGGAGATAGCCCGTCACCGACGGTGCGAGGTCGCGGTAGAGCACCTCGAACGCCCAGGCCGCACCCGTTCGGGCGGCAGCGAGGACCTCGGGGAAGGACGTGCCCACGGCCATCGCGCACCTCCTGTCGTGAATGGGCCTGCCCTCTCATCGGCAGGTGCGCGACAGAACGTGAGCGACAGTTGGCGTGCAGTTCAGGCCGGGCCGCAGGTGACCGGTGCTCCTTCGCTCAGCCACCCTTACCTGCTCGCGCTGCCGGGTAGTCCGCGAACGCCGTGACCGCGCCCGGTCGCGACGCCGAGCGGAGGGGACGCCATGGCCAGCTGCGAGGTCTGCGGCAACGATTACCGGCTCAGTTTCGAGGTGCACGCCATGGGAGCGGTGCACGTCTTCGACAGTTTCGAGTGCGCGATCCACGCGTTGGCCCCGGTTTGCGAGCGCTGCGGCGTCAAGGTGGTCGGGCACGGCGTCGAGGCGGACGGCACGTTCTTCTGCTGTGCCTCGTGCGCGCGCATGCACGGGAAGCCGGGCAGCGTGTCCCAGCTGGTCGACCATGCGGGTCGGGCGCCCGACGAGCGCTGAGGAGGTCGGTCGGCCCGGCACCCGTCGGCCGGGACGACGCCGGTCCAGGGCTCAGCCCGGCGTCCGGACGGCGCGCAGCCGGTCGAGGGAGTTCCTCGTTCCCTCCGAGGGCGAGTTCGCACATCTGCACCCGGCTCCGCCGGCGGCGTGCGCCTCACGCCGGGAATGGTGCTGGTGTACGGACCCGGGACGATGCCGAACGGGGCGTGGTCACGGCGATCGCGCGGACGAGTCATGTCTGGGCGAGCGGCACCCACCCCGCCTGACCCGCGCCCCGTCCGGTCCTAGGCGGGGCCGCAGGTGAGCAGGTGCTCCACGGCAGCGGCGAATCCCGCCGGACCGTCCAGCGGTGAGGCGAAGGGCACCCGCAGGTCGTAGCAGCCGCTCCGGCTCTGCACCCGGAACCGGACGCCGAAGCGGTCCAGGCCCAGCAACCGGACGTCGTCGTGCCGGCCGGCCCACCGCTGCACCCGGCCGCACAGCCGGGCCAGCGCGCGGCCCTCGGCGCCCATGAGGTCCATCTCCACGGCGCTGACCGGGTCCGGGTGGGCGCCGAGGAAGTCCTCGGGCTCGACGTCGCTCGAGATCCCCGCCTCCTCGAGCACGACGTCTGCCAGGTCCAGCCGCGCGAGCGTGGCGCTCAGCCCGACGTCGAACAGGCTGTCGCAGGGGTAGGCGTCAGCGAAGTCGAGGACCAGTCGCGGGACGTCGTCTGCGGGGACCGGCGTGATCCAGCCGGACAGCTGCACCAGCCCGCGCACCGGGTGGCGGAGCGGCAGCGGGGCACGGTCGATGACCGTGAGCCGGGCCGGGACGTCCCCGAGCGGGGAGCGGGCGAGGGCGGCCATGACCTCGCCCGACGTGGGGACGACGAGCAGCACGTCGCCGCCGCGAGTGGTGGTCGCAGCCCAGAGCTGGCTGATGCCGAGCCCCGCGCAGTACAGGGAGGCCGCGGGACGGGCGGCCACGGTGCGGGCCCGCTCGGCCACCGGCGGCTGGTGCTCGGTGGTCGCGGACGAGGAAGGCGAACCGGCTGTCATGGACCACCTCGGAGAGCTCGGGGACGGGTTGTAAGGTGAGCCTAACCAAACTCGGAGGTCCCCGTGAACACACCCCGCCCCAAGGTCCGGCTCAGTCGCGCGCTGGGCATCCCGCTGACGCCGAAGTGCGTGCAGTACTTCGAGCGCCGGCCGTACCCGCCGGGCGAGCACGGGCGCAAGCGCCGCAAGGACAGCGACTACTCCACGCGGCTCAAGGAGAAGCAGCGGCTGCGGGCGCAGTACGACATCAGCGAGACCCAACTGCGGGCGGCGTTCGACCGGGCGAAGCGGTCGGGCGGCAAGACCGGCGAGGCGCTGATCCAGGACCTCGAGTCGCGGCTGGACGCCACCGTCCTGCGCGCCGGCTTCGCCCGGACCATCTACCAGGCCCGGCAGTTCGTCAGCCACCAGCACGTGCTGGTCAACGGCAAGCGGGTCGACCGCCCCTCCTACCGCCTCGAGCCCGGCGACTTCATCGAGGTCGCCGAGAAGTCCAAGCACAAGGAGCCGTTCCTCGTGGCGGCGTCCGGCGCGCACGCCGAGGCCCCGGCCTACCTCGAGGTCCGGCTGGCCGATCTGGTGGCTCGGGTCGAGCGGACGCCGGGCCGCGACGAGGTCCCGGTGATCTGCCAGGAGCAGCTGGTCGTGGAGTACTACTCCCGCTGACACCGGTTGTCGGAGACCACCGGAACCGACCGGACTCGCCGGGCATGTGGCACGTGGGTTTCACCGACGACCCGGACCCCGAGGCGTTGCGCCGGTTCGACGTGCCCGGCAACGAGATCCCGGTCGCGCAGCCGCGGGACGAGCTGCTGGCCCGCACCGACGAGGCCGCGGGCTCGTCGCCGCCGTCCCTCCGGAGTACCTGTCGGTGACCGAACGCCACGGCTGCTGAACCCGCGGTAGAGGCGGACGAGCCCCCTCGGGAGCCGGGTGGGATCATGGGCACGACAGACGTGGCCGGCGCCGTGGGGCGACCAGGCTCGAACGTCGGGCGGGGGTGCCGAGCTGGACGGGCGACTGGCCGAACTGGTTCCGGGAACTCCTCGAACCCCGCTGCAGGAGATGGTCCTCGACCACGACTGGGCCGCGACGCCCCTGGGTCCCGAGCTCGAGTGGTCACCCACGCTGCGCAGCGCGGTCAGCACCTGCCTGAACTCCCGATTCCCGACCTTGCTCATGTGGGGTCCGGAGCTGGTGATGGTCTACAACGACAGCTACGCCCCCATGCTGGGCGCGAGGCACCCGTACGCGCTGGGCAGGTCGGCGCCGATGGTCTGGGCGGACATCTGGGCCGACCTGCAACCCATGGTGTCCGAGGTGATGGCCGGCCGGGCGACGTACTCGGAGGACCTGCAGCTGGTGATGACCCGGTACGGCTTCGTCGAAGAGACCTACTTCTCGTTCTCGTTCAGCCCGGTCGTCGAGCCGGGTGGGCGCGTCGCGGGTCTCCTCGACACCGTCGCGGAGACGACGCACCGGGTCCTGGCTGCGCGCCGGATGGCCGTCCTGCAGAAGCTGGGCAGCCTGCCGCGGTCGGTGCACGGAAGTGGGCCCGAGGCCGCCGCCGCCGCCCTCCGGGTCCTTGCCGATGCCCGCACGGACTGCCCGTTCGGGCTGGTCTACCTGGGCGAGGGGAGCGACGAGGCCCGCCCGGTCGCCGCGCACGGCATCGCGCTCGCGGACGACGTGGCGGACAGCCTCATCCCCGAACTGGTGCAGAAGGTCATGGCCACGGGGCAGTTCCGGACCGTCACCGGGCTCGATGGCCTGCTGCCCGGGCTCTCCAGTCTCGGGGCCAGCCCTGCCGGTGAGTCCGACGTCCACACCGCCGTCGTGCTCCCGCTCGTCGTCGCCGGGCAGAGCGCGCCGGTCGGTGCCCTGGTGCTGGGCACCAGCCCGCACCTGCGGCTCGACGAGGAGTACCAGGCCTTCCTGGCCCTGGCTGCCGGGCAGGTGGCCGCCGCCGTGGCCGACGCACGTGCCGTCGAGACGGAGCGGCGACGCGCCGCTGACCAGGCCGAGCTCGACCGCGCCCGGGCCCAGTTCCTCACCGAGGTCGCTGTCACCCTCCAGCGCGCCGTTCTCGGGCCGACCGTGCTGCCCGACGGATTCGCCGTCCACTACGAACCGGCGACCGGCACCCTTGAGGTCGGCGGTGACTGGTACGACGTCATCGACCTGCCGGAGGGGCGGTACGGGGTGGTGGTCGGCGATGTCGTCGGTACGGGGCTGTCCGCCGCCGCGGTGATGGGGCAGCTGCGCAGCGCCGGCCGGGCCCTGCTGCTGGAGAGCCGGTCGCCCGCCCACGTGCTCATGGCGCTGGACCGGTTCGCCTCGCTCACCCCCGGTGCATCGGTGAGCACCGTCTTCTGCGCCGTCATCGACCCCGCCGCCCGCATCCTCCGCTACAGCAGCGCCGGTCACGTCCCCGGGATCGTCGTGGACGCCGATGGTGCCGCGCGGTTCCTCGCTGCGGCGGATTCGCTGCCGCTCGCCGTGGTCGCCGAGCTGGACCGCCCGCAGGCGGACGTCGCCCTGCCGCCCGGGTCGACCCTGCTCCTCTACACCGACGGTCTGGTCGAGCAGCGCGGGGCAGCGCTGGACGACGGGATGGCCCGGGCCGCCGCTGCGCTCGTCGCCGGCCGCGCCCTCCCTCCGGTCGACCTGGCGGAGGCACTGCGGCGGGAGCTGGTGGGAGACGCGCCGGACGACGACGTCGCCTTCCTGCTCTACCGCTGCGGCTCCTGAGTCCGGCTCAGGCCGGCATCGAGTCCAGCGGGATGCCCACGTAGAGCACGCCGATGAGCTCACCGGTGGCCGAGTGCACCGGGGCGTACGCGGTGAAGTACGGCCGGTCCGCGACCGTCGCGGCGCCGGTGTACGTCTCGCCGGCGTGGACGGCGGCCAGCACCGGGCTGGGGGTGCCGTCGGCGCTCGTCCGGGCGATGTAGCTGCCCACGTTGCGCTTGCCCGCCGGCGTGACGACGGTCGTGGCCGCGCGCACCATGCTGCCCGCGTCGTCGAGCCGCTGGAAGAGCGTGCAGCTGCCGCCGATCTGGGCCACGACCGCGTCGACCAGGGCAGCGGGCCGGCGCGGGTCCTCGACCCGCTCCAGGGGCACGCCGCCGAGCAGCACGTCGGCCAGCTCGGCCGGGTGGGCGCGGGAGGTGATCTGGTCGCGCACCGTCACCGTGCGGCGCTCGGTGCCGAGTTCCATGCCGCCCGCCTGGTCGAGCAGTTGCTGAGCGACGCCGAGAGCCCGGCGGACGTAGGCGACCCGCTGGCTCTCGGCGAGCTGAGCCACCGCGTCGGTGATGCGGGCGGACCCGCTGGCGGCGCGGTCCACGTTGTCGACGACGCGATCGGCCGCGACCCGCTGCTGCTCGACGGCGGCGGCGATGGAGTCCTGTGCCTCGGCGATGGACCCGAGGGTGCCGCCGATGCGTGCGATGACGTCGACGGCGTGGCCGGTCTCCTGCTGGACCGCGGCCACCTGCGCGCCGATGTCCTCGGCGGCCTGCGCGCTGCGGCCGGCCAGCTGCTTGACCTCCTGCGCGACGACGGCGAAGCCCCGGCCGACCTCGCCGGCGCGGGCCGCCTCGACGAAGGCGTTGAGGGCGAGGATCCGGCTCTGCTGGCTGATCGCGGTGATGAGCTGGACGAGATCGGTGATCGCTTCGCTCGCCTGCTGCAGGGCGGCGATCCGGGCGTCGACGGCCTGGGCGTCGCGGACGGCCTCCTCGGCCACGGCCGACGCGCGGGCCGTGCTCGCGGAGATCTCGCCGATCGCCGCCCGCAGCTCGGACAGGGAGGCGGCGGCCTCGCGCGAGGTGTCGGACACCTCGCGGCTGGCCTGCGCCAGGACACCGGCCTGCTGAGCGGCGACCTCGAGGCTGACGTCGCGCTCCTGGCGGCGCGGACGCGAACCGGTCCGGGGCTGCGGGAGGGCGGGCCCGGCAGCGGGCGTGACTGCGGCCGGTGTGCTCGGGGCGGCGTCCCGCGATGCTGACCAGCGCACGACCGAACTCCCCCTCACCGTGCCGCGGCGCGGGATGCGCACCGACCTCTCGAAGCACGGTAGGTCTCGTCCGGCTACGCAGCATGAGGCGCGCCGGTGATCGCTTCTCCCGACTCCCGAGACGACGTCGGGGAAGCAGTGGGCCCAGGACGCCGTCCGGACCGCTACTTCCCCGACGTCGTGCTCCGCGCCGGTTACGCCTTGACGATGGCGGCCACCGGGCCGCCGCCCGAGGGGCCCTGGTGCACCGCGGCCACGGAGACGAACACGGCCGGGTCGCCGGTCACCGACGCCGTCACGCCACCGACGCACGCCTTGATCTGGCGGTGCCAGGAGACGTCGGAGTCGTCGAGCATGGCGTTGCGCCGTCCGCGGACCTTGCCGTCCGGCGAGGCCTCGCACTTGAGGAAGACGTTGACCAGGCGGTCGCCGAGGTCGGTGTGGTGCGGCCGCTGGGGCAGCTCGAGGCCGGCGTCGCGGATCGCCGCCCAGATGCCGTCCTGGTCGAGGGCGTCCTCCATGACCGAGTGGCCGACGCGGTAGTTGCCGCCGTGCCCGCGGGCGTTGCCGACGACGACGATCTGCGCCCGGTCCAGCTCCACGCCCGAGGAGCAGGAGGCGACCGAGGAGTACAGCGACAGGTCGTGCATGACCTGCTCCTGCGTCGGCATCTCGATCTCGCCGAGCGCCACGGCGATGCCCAGTGCGGTCGTGCCGTTGGAGAGGTCCATCGAGCCGTGCGGCTCCTGCATGTACGTCGTCTTCCCGCGCTCGCGGGCGTCCCGGATCGTGTCGATCGTCAGCAGCGGCGTCTTGGTCTGCACGTAGTGCACGTCGGCGGGGTCGGTGATGCCGGCCGCCTCCATGGCCCGCTTCACGCCCTCGGCCACCTTCTCGACCATGGCGAGCCGGCCGATGTCCTCGGGCAGCAGGACGTCGCTCATCGCGTAGCCGACGGTCAGCCGGGGCTCGTCGGTCTGCTCGACGGCGTCCTCGGGGAGGGTGGCGAAGATCGTGGCGTGCGGGCTGATGACGCCGTCGGTGCCGCCGGACCACACGATCGGGATCTGCTTGACCTCGTCGGCCGACCGGGTGCCCTTCTCCATGAGCACCTCGCGGAAGGCGCGGTCGGCGATGATCCGGGTGTAGTCGTTGATCCCGCCGTTGCCCTCGGTCTTGCCGATGACGGCGACCACGCGGTCGGCCTCCATGACGCCGTCGTCGATGAGCGTGGCCAGCTCGGAGGCGTCACTGACGTTGTGCAGCGGGACCTTGCGGACCTCGATCGGTGCGGGCACGGGCTCTCCTTCTAGGGGTGGGGCGGGCGGAGGTGGATCAGACGGTCAGGACGGTGCCGGCGTCGTCGCCACTGACGGCGTCGGCGATGTGTTCCAGGGACGTGATGACGGCTCTGCGTCGTCCGTCATGGGCGCCGCCACCCTCGACGAAGCGCAGGGCAGCCTCCACCTTGGGGCCCATGCTGCCGCGGGCGAACTGCCCGGCGGCGGCGTGCTCGCGCAGCTCGTCGACGGTCACCCGGCCGAGCGGCCGCTGGGACGGCGTCCCGAAATCGACCATCACGTTCGGGACGTCGGTCGCGATGACGAGGGTGTCGGCGTCCAGCTCGCGGCCCAGGATCGCGGCGGTGAGGTCCTTGTCGATCACGGCCTCGACCCCGCGCAGCCCCGCGCCGTCCCGGCCGTCGTCGGTCACGGGGATGCCGCCGCCCCCGGCGCAGACGACGACGAATCCGCCCGCGGTCAGGGCGTGGATCGCGGGGGAGTCGACGACCGACCTCGGTTCGGGGGAGGCCACCATCCGGCGCCACCCCTTCTCGCCGCGGTCCTCCCAGATCTGGCCGTGCGCGACGAACCGTTCCGCCTCCTCGCGCGGGAGGAACCGCCCGACCGGCTTCGACGGCTCGCCGAAGCCCGGGTCGTCGACGTCGACGAGGGTGCGGGTGACCAGGCCGGCCGTGCGCTGCGGCAGGTTCCGGGCCGCGAGCGCGGCGTCCAGCTCGTCGGCGAGCGTGAACGCGATGGTCGCCTGGGTCTGCGCGACGTTCCAGTCCAGTGGCACGGGTGGGACGACGTGGGCGGCCATCTCGTTCTTGACGAGCAGGTTGCCGACCTGCGGACCGTTGCCATGGGTGAGGACGACCTCGACGCCGGTCGCGACGACGTCGGCGATGTGCCCGGCGGCCTTCCGGATCGCGTCCCGCTGGGCCTGCGGGGTCGCCGAGCCGTCGGGACCGGTCATGGCGTTGCCGCCCAGGGCGATCACCACGCGGCGCGACGTCACCCCATGGACCCTAGCGGCAGATCCCTTAGCGGTGAAGTACCTATTCGGGGCATCGGTCCCTCAGCGCCGCCAGAAGTCGAAGCGGTCGCGACCGGGCCGGAAGCCCGCGGCCTCCACCACGTCGACGGCGAGCTCGAAGTGCCGGCCGACGGCGGTCGGCTGGTGGGCGTCGCTGCCGAAGCTGACCGCCTCGCCGCCCTCCTCGTGGAACCAGCGCACCTGGTCGACCGAGGCCAGCGGGCTGCTCGTGTTGACCTCCAGCGCCCGGCCGGTGGCGGCGAGCGCCCGGAACACCGCGCGGTACTCCTCCTCGTACGTCTTCTCCACGTACCGGTGCGTGCCTCCCGGCCAGTAGCGGCGCGGGAAGTCGACGTGCGCCAGCACCTGGAAGACGTCGCTGCTCTCGATCATGTCCACCAGTTCGCCGAGGTAGCGGCGCATGGTCCCCTCGGCGTCGTCCCACAGGAGGTGGCCGACGCCGTAGAGGCGACCGTCCTGGGCCAGGGAGTGCAGCGAGCCCAGCACCCGGTCGACCGGCGCGTCGCGCAGGTAGGCGGCCACGCTGGTCGCGAACAGGTGCGGCTCGCCGGTCTCGACGCCCGACCAGATGCGCAGCTCGGGGAACCGGTCACGGACCTCGGCCAGCTCGGCGAAGTAGCCGGCCACGTCGATCTCGGCGTGCCGGGACGCGTGCCGTTCGACGAGGCCCTCGTCGGTGGCGCGGTCGTCGGGATCCCAGACGGTGAAGTCCAGGTGCTCGGTGAACGCGATCGCCGGCAGCCCCAGCTGGACGGCCCGCTCGCAGGCCCGGCGCATGGTCGAGGAGTCGGCGGTGTCCCAGGACCAGTGGGTGTGCACGTGGTTGTCAGGCGGCAGGTCGTCCGGGGATCGCATCGCTGTGGATTCTCCTCCGTCGTCCACATCACAGCTCCGCTGGGGAGCAGGAGCGCTCCGCGCCACTCTTCCGCCGGGCGGCCGGTTCCGTCGTCCCGACTGCTTACTGTCGTCGGCATGAGCACCGCTGCGCCGACCTCCGATCTCGCGACCGAGGCCCTCGGTGTCCTCCGGGAGCTCACCGGCCGGCCCGACGCCGTCTTCCGCGACGGCCAGGACGCCGCGGTCTCCGCCCTGGTGGAGCGCTCGCAGCGCGCGCTGGTCGTCCAGCGCACCGGATGGGGGAAGTCGGCGGTCTACTTCGTCTCCACCGCCCTGCTCCGGCGCCGGGGGAAGGGGCCGACGCTGCTGGTGAGCCCGCTGCTCGCGCTGATGCGCGACCAGGTGACGGCCGCCGCCCGCGCCGGGATCCGCGCCGTCGAGATCTCCAGCGCCAACATGACCGAGTGGGACGACATCGCCGCCCGCCTCGCCGCCGACGACGTCGACGTCCTCCTCGTCTCCCCGGAGCGGCTGACCAACCCGCGCTTCCGCGAGGAGCAGCTGCCCGGCCTGGTCGCGCGGTGCGGCCTGGTGGTCGTCGACGAGGCGCACTGCGTCTCCGACTGGGGGCACGACTTCCGCCCCGACTACCGCCGCATCCGCGACCTGCTCGCCACCCTCCCCGGCGGGACGCCGGTGCTCGCCACCACCGCGACGGCCAACGAGCGGGTGGTCGACGACGTCGCCGAGCAGTTGGGCGCCGGCGGGGTCGAGGTGACGACGGTCCGCGGGCCGCTGTCCCGCGACTCGCTTCGGCTCGGCGTCCTCCGGCTGCCGTCCGACCGCGCCCGGCTCGCCTGGCTCGCGGCCCACATCGGCGACCTCCCGGGCAGCGGCATCGTCTACACGCTCACCGTGGCGGCGGCCGAGGAGACGGCGAACCTGCTGCGCGACGCCGGCCATGAGGTGCGTGCCTACACCGGTCGCCTCGACGACGCCGACCGCAAGGACGCCGAGGAGGCGCTGCGGAACAACGAGGTCAAGGCGCTCGTGGCCACCTCGGCGCTGGGGATGGGCTTCGACAAGCCCGACCTCGGCTTCGTCGTCCACCTGGGGGCGCCGTCGTCGCCGGTCAGCTACTACCAGCAGGTCGGCCGGGCCGGCCGCGCCGTCGAGCACGCCGACGTGCTGCTTCTTCCTGGGCCCGAGGACCTGGCGATCTGGCAGTGGTTCGCGACGTCGTCCATGCCCCGGGAGGACCACGCCGCCGCGGTGCTCACCGCGATGGCCGACGGCAAGGCGTGGTCGGTGGCGCGGCTGGAGACGGTGGCCGACGTCCGTCGATCGAGGCTGGAGCTGCTGCTCAAGGTGCTGGCCGTGGACGGCGCGGTGGAGCGGGTCCAGGGTGGCTGGCGCTCGACCGGTCAGCCGTGGGTCTACGACGCCGACCGGTATGCCCGGGTCACGCGCACGCGTGAGGCCGAGCAGCGCTCGATGATCGCCTACGCCCGACCGGTGGACGAGGCGATGTGCCGGATGGCCTTCCTCCAGGAGGCCCTCGACGACCCGACCGCCGCGCCCTGCGGACGCTGTGACGTCTGCGCCGGCCCCTGGTACTCCGCCGACGTGCCCGAGGCTGCCGCGGAGGCGGCGTCGGCGGCGCTCGACCGGCCGGGTGTGGAGCTGGCGCCCCGCGCGCAGTGGCCGACCGGCGCGGATCGGCTCGGGGTCGACGTGAAGGGCAAGATCGCGCCGTCCGACCAGATCGAGCCCGGCCGGGCGGTCGCCCGGCTCACCGACCTCGGCTGGGGACAGCGGCTGCGCACCCTGCTCGGGGACGACGGCCTCGGCGGCGTCGTCGACCTCGAGGCGCCCAGCATCGAAGAGGACCCGGACGCCGCCTTCGACGTCCCGGTGCGGCGGTCGGTGTCCGACCTGCCCCCGGACGACGAGCTCATCCGCGCGTGCGCGCGCGTGCTGGCCTCCTGGGATTGGAAGGAACGCCCTGGCGCCGTGGTGGCCATCCCGTCCCGGCGGCGGCCGCAGCTCGTGACCGGCCTGGCGCAGGGCCTGGCGCGTCTCGGGCGACTGCCCTATCTAGGGGAGATGACGCTGCAGCACGGTGGGCCGACCGGTCAGCCCGGTGGCAACAGCGCCTTCCGCTTGGCTGCGGTGTGGGACCGCGTCGTGGTCGGGCCCGACCTTCGGGACCGCCTGGCGAAGGCAGGCTCGGCGCCGATCCTGCTCGTGGACGACCTGGCCGACTCCCGCTGGACGATGACCGTGGCCGGTCGCGAACTGCGCCGGGCCGGCGCAGCCGCTGTCCTGCCGTTCGCCCTCGCTCTCACCGCCTGAGGGAGAACTCCGTCCTGCTCGTCCCTCGCACGCCCCGGGCGGGCTGCCGGACCGACGGGCGCCGTCCACAGCTTTTCGCACACCTGTGCGAAAAGGCGGAGTAGCGTGCTCCCATGACGCTCGCGCATCAGCCGTCCATGTGGGACCAGGACGAGGAGGCTTCGCTCGGTCCCCTGGACGGCCACGTGACCCGGCACGAGCTGAGCGACGGCGCGTGGGTGGACCACCTCCCGGGCTGGGTGGCCGGCTCCGACGAAGTGCTCGAGGTCCTGCTCGGGGACATCGGCTGGCGTGAGGACCGCCGGCAGATGTACGAGCGCGAGGTCGCCGTGCCTCGCCTCCTGCGGTGGTACGGCGGCAGGGAGACGCTGCCGCATCCCCTGCTCACCGATGCGCGCGAGGCGCTGAACCGCTACTACGAGGTCGAATCGGCGGACAGATTCGTGAGCGCCGGCATGTGTCTGTACCGGGACGGCCGGGACAGCGTCGCCTGGCACGGCGACCGCCTCGGCCGGGGTCGCTCCGCCGACACGATGGTCGCCATCGTGTCGTTCGGGTCCCCGCGGCCCCTGATGCTCCGTCCGGCGAGCGGCGGGCGAAGCCTGCGGTTTCCGCTCGGGCACGGCGACCTGGTCGTCATGGGCGGCTCCTGCCAGCGCACGTGGGAGCACTGCATCCCGAAGACCACGAAGCCGGTGGGCCCGCGGGTGAGCGTCCAGTTCCGGCCGTCGGGCGTGGCCTGAAGGAGCGTGACCGGGGCCTTCCCGGACCCCCGTGCAGACCCCCTCGGAGGTCGTGTACCGTTCTCCATGCGCCGCGCGGACCGGAAGGTCCGCCGGGCCAGCCCCCCGGTGCGGGGCCGCTGGAAACCGGCGTAGTGTTGGACATCCAGCCAGTGATGAAGCCCGTGAGGGTGGAGTTGTTGCGCGTCCGCTCTTTGAGAACTCAACAGCGTGCCGAAAGTCAGTGCCAAGTAATACCCCGTGCCGGGGCCCTTCGGGTTCTGGTTTGGGATTCCTTTGGTTGATTGATATCGAGAGTGCTAGCTCTCGGTTCTCAGCCGGTATCGAATTCATCTACGGAGAGTTTGATCCTGGCTCAGGACGAACGCTGGCGGCGTGCTTAACACATGCAAGTCGAGCGAGCCCCACCTTTCGGGGTGGTGTGCTAGCGGCGAACGGGTGAGTAACACGTGGGCAACCTGCCCCCGGCTCTGGGATAACTCCAAGAAATTGGGGCTAATACCGGATATGACTGCTGACCGCATGGTCTGGTGGTGGAAAGATTTATCGGCTGGGGATGGGCCCGCGGCCTATCAGCTTGTTGGTGGGGTAGTGGCCTACCAAGGCGACGACGGGTAGCCGGCCTGAGAGGGTGACCGGCCACACTGGGACTGAGACACGGCCCAGACTCCTACGGGAGGCAGCAGTGGGGAATATTGCGCAATGGGCGGAAGCCTGACGCAGCGACGCCGCGTGGGGGATGACGGCCTTCGGGTTGTAAACCTCTTTCAGCAGGGACGAAGCGCAAGTGACGGTACCTGCAGAAGAAGCACCGGCCAACTACGTGCCAGCAGCCGCGGTAATACGTAGGGTGCAAGCGTTGTCCGGAATTATTGGGCGTAAAGAGCTCGTAGGCGGTTTGTTGCGTCGGCTGTGAAATCCCGAGGCTCAACCTCGGGTCTGCAGTCGATACGAGCAAACTAGAGTGTTGCAGGGGAGACTGGAATTCCTGGTGTAGCGGTGAAATGCGCAGATATCAGGAGGAACACCGGTGGCGAAGGCGGGTCTCTGGGCAACAACTGACGCTGAGGAGCGAAAGCGTGGGGAGCGAACAGGATTAGATACCCTGGTAGTCCACGCCGTAAACGTTGGGCGCTAGGTGTGGGGCTCATTCCACGAGTTCCGTGCCGCAGCTAACGCATTAAGCGCCCCGCCTGGGGAGTACGGCCGCAAGGCTAAAACTCAAAGGAATTGACGGGGGCCCGCACAAGCGGCGGAGCATGTTGCTTAATTCGATGCAACGCGAAGAACCTTACCTAGGCTTGACATGCACGGAAATCTCCCAGAGATGGGGGGTCCGTAAGGGCCGTGCACAGGTGGTGCATGGTTGTCGTCAGCTCGTGTCGTGAGATGTTGGGTTAAGTCCCGCAACGAGCGCAACCCTCGTCCTATGTTGCCAGCACGTGATGGTGGGGACTCATAGGAGACTGCCGGGGTCAACTCGGAGGAAGGTGGGGATGACGTCAAATCATCATGCCCCTTATGTCTAGGGCTGCAAACATGCTACAATGGCCGGTACAAAGGGCTGCGATACCGTGAGGTGGAGCGAATCCCAAAAAGCCGGTCTCAGTTCGGATTGGGGTCTGCAACTCGACCCCATGAAGTTGGAGTCGCTAGTAATCGCAGATCAGCAACGCTGCGGTGAATACGTTCCCGGGCCTTGTACACACCGCCCGTCACGTCACGAAAGTCGGTAACGCCCGAAGCCGGTGGCCCAACCCTTGTGGAGGGAGCCGTCGAAGGCGGGATCGGCGATTGGGACGAAGTCGTAACAAGGTAGCCGTACCGGAAGGTGCGGCTGGATCACCTCCTTTCTAAGGAGCACTTCACCGCACCCCTTGCTGGGTGTGGTGCAGAGCCGCGCCCGCACCGTGATCGGCCGCTCGTCTGGAGTGGTCGGCGAGCGTGTGGGGTGGTGCTCGAGGGTGGAACGCTGACCAGTTCGGCCGGCAGCTGCGGCTGCTCCTAGTACGGCCCCGTTCGCGGGGTGGGGAACGGGGTGGGTGTGGGTGGTCGGTTCGTAGGCACGCTGTTGGGTCCTGAGGGAGCGGGCCATCCGGGGAACCGGGTGCTGCGATCTCGTGTCGGGGCCTTCCTGCTTCTCGTACCGCTGTCGCCCTGTGGGGTGGTGGGTCTGGCGGGGACATGTGGGGGGTGTCTGGTCGTACGTTGAGAACTGCACAGTGGACGCGAGCATCTTTTTGACTCTGATTAGCAGAGTTCTTGTAGGCCCGCTCATCGATGTCTTTCCGGCGTGGATGGGTGGGATTTTGTGTGGCCAAGTTGTTAAGGGCGCACGGTGGATGCCTTGGCACCAGGAGCCGATGAAGGACGTAGGAGGCTGCGATAAGCCTCGGGGAGCTGTCAACCGAGCGTTGATCCGAGGATTTCCGAATGGGGGAACCCCGCACCAGTCATGTGGTGTGACCCGCGCTTGAACACATAGGGCGTGTGGAGGGAACGTGGGGAAGTGAAACATCTCAGTACCCACAGGAAGAGAAAACAACCGTGATTCCGTGAGTAGTGGCGAGCGAAAGCGGATGAGGCTAAACCGATTGCATGTGATAGCCGGCAGGCGTTGTGTGGTCGGGGTCGTGGGACCGTCCAGTCGGATCTGCCGATCCGGCGGGGAGTAAGAAAACAGCGTCGTTAGTGGAAGGCCTCTGGAAGGGGTCGCCGTAGAGGGTGAGAGCCCCGTACACGAAAACGCGTTGTCTCCCGGACGTGTTTCCCAAGTAGCACCGAGCCCGTGAAATTCGGTGTGAATCTGGCGGGACCACCCGCTAAGCCTGAATACTCCCTGGTGACCGATAGCGGACAAGTACCGTGAGGGAAAGGTGAAAAGTACCCCGGGAGGGGAGTGAAATAGTACCTGAAACCGTGTGCCTACAAGCCGTGAGAGCCTTAGCACCTTCGGGTGCGGGGTGATTGCGTGCCTTTTGAAGAATGAGCCTGCGAGTTAGTGGTACGTGGCGAGGTTAACCCGTGTGGGGTAGCCGTAGCGAAAGCGAGTCCGAACAGGGCGAGTCAGTCGCGTGCCCTAGACCCGAAGCCGAGTGATCTACCCATGGCCAGGTTGAAGCGCGGGTAAGACCGCGTGGAGGACCGAACCCACCAGGGTTGAAAACCTGGGGGATGAGCTGTGGGTAGGGGTGAAAGGCCAATCAAACTCGGTGATAGCTGGTTCTCCCCGAAATGCATTTAGGTGCAGCGTCACGTGTTTCTTGCCGGAGGTAGAGCACTGGATGGCTGAGGGGCCCCACAAGGTTACTGACGTCAACCAAACTCCGAATGCCGGTAAGTGAGAGCGTGGCAGTGAGACTGCGGGCGATAAGGTTCGTAGTCGAGAGGGAAACAGCCCAGATCATCGGCTAAGGCCCCTAAGCGTGTGCTAAGTGGAAAAGGATGTGGAGTCGCAGAGACAACCAGGAGGTTGGCTTAGAAGCAGCCACCCTTGAAAGAGTGCGTAATAGCTCACTGGTCAAGTGATTCCGCGCCGACAATGTAGCGGGGCTCAAGCACACCGCCGAAGCCGTGGCATTCACGCGCCGTCCTCGGATGGCAGCCCGTCGGTTCCCTTTCAGGAGCCGGCCAGGTGTGTGGATGGGTAGGGGAGCGTCGTGTGGCGGTCGAAGCGGCGGAGTGATCCAGCCGTGGACGCCACGCGAGTGAGAATGCAGGCATGAGTAGCGAGAGGGGAGTGAGAACCTCCCCCGCCGGAAGACCAAGGGTTCCTGGGCCAGGCTAATCCGCCCAGGGTGAGTCGGGACCTAAGGCGAGGCCGACAGGCGTAGTCGATGGACAACGGGTTGATATTCCCGTACCCGCGAAGGAACGCCCATGCTGAACCCAGCGATGCTAACCGCCCGAACACCCGTGACTGGTTCTTTCGAGGATCGGTGGCGGGGACTAGCGCGGGACCCGGACTGGTAGTAGGCAAGCGATGGGGTGACGCAGGAAGGTAGTCCTACCGGTGAGTGGTAGTACCGGGGCAAGGGTGTGGCCCGCGGAATAGGTAAATCCGTTCCGCACACAGGGTGAGGCCTGACGCATAGCCGAATGAGGCGAATTGGATGGTCCTATGCTGCCGAGAAAAGCCTCTAGCGAGTTCCGAGCGGCCCGTACCCCAAACCAACTCAGGTGGTCAGGTAGAGAATACCGAGGCGATCGAGCGAACTGTGGTTAAGGAACTCGGCAAAATGCCCCCGTAACTTCGGGAGAAGGGGGGCCCCAAACTGTGAACCGCCTTGCGCGGGGCAGCGGTGGGGGGCCGCAGAGACCAGTGAGAAGCGACTGTTTACTAAAAACACAGGTCCGTGCGAAGTCGTAAGACGATGTATACGGACTGACGCCTGCCCGGTGCTGGAACGTTAAGGGGACGGGTTAGTGCCTTCGGGCGCGAAGCTCAGAACTCAAGCGCCAGTAAACGGCGGTGGTAACTATAACCATCCTAAGGTAGCGAAATTCCTTGTCGGGTAAGTTCCGACCTGCACGAATGGCGTAACGACTTCTCAGCTGTCTCAACCACAGGCTCGGCGAAATTGCACTACGAGTAAAGATGCTCGTTACGCGCGGCAGGACGGAAAGACCCCGGGACCTTTACTATAGCTTGATATTGGTGTTCGGTTCGGCTTGTGTAGGATAGGTGGGAGACTGTGAAGCGGGCACGCCAGTGTTCGTGGAGTCGCCGTTGAAATACCACTCTGGTCGAATTGGATGTCTAACCTCGGTCCGTGATCCGGATCAGGGACAGTGTCAGGTGGGTAGTTTAACTGGGGCGGTTGCCTCCCAAAATGTAACGGAGGCGCCCAAAGGTTCCCTCAGCCTGGTTGGCAATCAGGTGTCGAGTGCAAGTGCACAAGGGAGCTTGACTGTGAGACCGACGGGTCGAGCAGGAGCGAAAGCTGGGACTAGTGACCCGGCACCGGCATGTGGAAGCGGTGTCGCTCAACGGATAAAAGGTACCCCGGGGATAACAGGCTGATCTTCCCCAAGAGTCCATATCGACGGGATGGTTTGGCACCTCGATGTCGGCTCGTCGCATCCTGGGGCTGGAGTAGGTCCCAAGGGTTGGGCTGTTCGCCCATTAAAGCGGTACGCGAGCTGGGTTTAGAACGTCGTGAGACAGTTCGGTCCCTATCCGCCGTGCGCGTAAGAGACTTGAGAAGAGCTGTCCCTAGTACGAGAGGACCGGGACGGACGAACCTCTGGTGTGCCAGTTGTACCGCCAGGTGCACTGCTGGTTGGCTACGTTCGGCAGGGATAACCGCTGAAAGCATCTAAGCGGGAAGCTCGCTTCAAGATGAGGTCTCTCACCGGGTCAACCGGGTAAGGCCCCCGCCCAGACCAGCGGGTTGATAGGCCGGAAGTGGAAGCACCGCGAGGTGTGCAGCTGACCGGTACTAACAGGCCGAGGGCTTGACCACACACACCCACCGGCGGTGGGTGCAGAACCCTGGTCAGAGTCAACTATTCGAAGAATGCTTCGCGTCCACTGTGCGGTTCTGAACGCACGAACCAGACGGTTCGTACATGTTCACAGAGTTACGGCGGCCATGGCGAGAGGGAAACGCCCGGCAACATTCCGAACCCGGAAGCTAAGCCTCTCAGCGCCGATGGTACTGCCCTGGAGACGGGGTGGGAGAGTAGGACGCCGCCGGACAACCATTCCCGAAGGGGCCCCAGCATCCGTGCTGGGGCCCCTTCGGCATGCCCACGGCACCTCCTGTGCATCGCGCGGGGCGGTCAGCGAGTTGCCTTCGACGGCCTCGCGGCCTATGCATCCTCTGTGCACATCGGGGACGACACCGCCGGGGTCGCGCAGGCGGCCGGAAACCCGGTTCCGGACACCGCAGCGCCGGTGCCCCGGTGAGCCTCGTCGTGCGGGCCCGCCGGGTGGTGCTGCCGGACGGTGAGCGCGCCGCCGCCGTGCACGTCGCCGACGGCCGGATAGCCGCCGTCACCGATTTCGGCGACGTGCCCTCCGGTGCGGTGACCCTGGCCGACGACGAGGTGCTGCTCCCCGGCCTGGTGGACAGTCACGTGCACGTCAACGAACCGGGGCGCACCGACTGGGAGGGCTTCGCCTCCGCGACGCGGGCGGCCATCGCCGGCGGGGTCACCACGATCGTCGACATGCCCCTCAACTCCGTCCCGGCGACGACCACGGTGGAGTCGTTGCACGTGAAACGCCGAGCCGCAGAGGGCCAGGTCAGCGCCGACGTCGCCTTCTGGGGAGGCGCCGTACCCGGCAACCTCGACCAGCTGCGTCCCCTGCACGAGGCCGGCGTCGTCGGGTTCAAGTGCTTCCTCCTCGACTCCGGCGTCCCCGAGTTCCCGCCTCTGGACGACGCCGGCCTCCGGGCCGCGATGACCGAGCTGACCGCCTTCGACGGTCTGCTGATCGCGCACGCCGAGGACGCCGAGGTGATCGCCGCGGCCCCACCGCCGAGGGGGCGCAGCTATGCCGGGTTCCTGGCATCCCGGCCGGAGGCCGCGGAGGAGTCCGCGATCGAGGCGCTGATCGCCGCGGCACGCCACACCGGGACGCGCACCCACGTCGTCCACCTGGCCGACGCCGACGCGCTGCCGATCCTGCGCGCGGCCCGGGCCGAGGGCGTGCGGATCACGGTCGAGACCTGCCCGCACTACCTGACCTTCGCCGCCGAGGACGTGCCCGACGGGGCGACGCCGTTCAAGTGCTGCCCGCCGATCCGGGAGGTGTGGCACCGCGAGGCGCTGTGGGCGGCGCTGGCCGACGACGACCGGCCCCTGATCGACATGGTCGTCAGCGACCACTCGCCGTGCACCCCGGAGCTCAAGCGTCTCGACGCCGGGGACTTCGGCGAGGCCTGGGGTGGCATCGCCTCGCTCCAGCTGGCTCTTCCCGTGGTCTGGAGCGGGGCCCGGGCGCGCGGCATCGGCCTGGACCGGGTGGTGCGGTGGATGGCCGAGGCGCCGGCCCGCCTGGCCGGACTGCCGGCCAAGGGGGCGATCGCGGTGGGCAGGGACGCCGACCTGGTGGCGTTCGCCCCGGAGGAACGGTGGCGGGTCGGCCGGCTGGAGCACCGTCACGCGGTCACGCCGTACGCGGACCGCGAGCTGCACGGCGTCGTCCGGCGGACGTGGCTGCGGGGTCAGCTCGCCGAAGGCGCTCCGATCGGGCGGCTGCTGAGCCGCGCCGACGTGCCACAGTGAGGTCACCGTCGTTCTCCCGAGGAGCCCCATGAGCGACTTCACCCGTCTGCTCGACCTCGCGAGCCGCGCGCTGGGCGGGGCGGTGGTGGCGGCGAACGACGAGTCGTTCGCCGAGCGGGAGAACCTGATCCTGCCCGAGGCCCCGGTCGCGCGGACGGGCTTCGGCCACAAGGGCAAGGTCTACGACGGCTGGGAGACCCGCCGCCGTCGGACGCCGGGCCACGACTGGGCCGTCGTCCGGCTCGGTACGCCGGGGATCGTCGCGGGCGTCGTCGTCGACACCACGTTCTTCACCGGCAACTACCCGCCGCGCGCCTCCGTCGACGGTGCGGCGATCGAGGGGCACTGCTCGGTCGACGAGGTGCTCAAGGCCGACTGGCAACCGCTGCTGCCGCTGTCGGACCTGGCCGGCAACAGCTCGAGCATCTTCCCGGTGTTCTCCGGCCGGCGGGTCACCCACGTACGGCTCAACATCCACCCCGACGGCGGGGTCGCCCGGCTCCGGGTGCACGGGCGTGCGGTGCCCGACCCCCGGCTCGTCGACGCCGGCCCGCTCGATCTGGCCGCGCTGGAGAACGGCGCGGTCGTCACCGGCGTGAGCAACGAGTTCTACGGCCGTCCGCAGCAGCTGCTGGCTCCCGGCCTCGCCCGCACGATGGGGGAGGGCTGGGAGACCTCCCGGCGGCGCGACTCCGGCTACGACTGGGTCGAGGTGAGCCTCGCCTGCGAGGGCGTCGTCACCCTCGCCGAGCTCGACACCAGCTACTTCCTGCACAACGCCCCGGGCACGGCGTCGCTCACCGGCGCCGGCCCCGGCGGTGAGGTCGCCCTGCTCCCGCGCACCCGCCTCCAGCCCGACGCCCGCCACCGCTTCGTCGTCGACGGGGCGGCAGGGGTCGACCGGGTCCGGCTCGACGTCTTCCCCGACGGCGGCATGGCTCGGCTGAGGCTCTGGGGCCGGCCGACCGCGGCCGGGCGGGCGGCTCTGGGCCGGCGGTGGTTCGATGCCCTCCCCGACGTCCAGGCGCTGGAGGTCCTCGGGTCGACCGGTGTGCCCCCGCAGGTCGCCGGCCGCCTCGTCGGCGCCCGGCCGCTGGGCGGCGACCTGCCGCCGGAGGTGGCCCGCCTGCTGGACGGGCCCGCCTGAGCGGCGCGCGCGAACCGGTACGGCGGCCGGTCGCGCGCCGCTAGGGTCAGCGGCTCCCAGCCCGACCCCGAGGAGTCCCCGTGTCCCGCCGTCGTCTGCGCCTGCTGGTCGCCGCTCCGTTCCTCACCGTCGGCCTCGCCGCGTGCGGCGCCGGATCCCTCGCCGCCGACGATGTCGCAGAGGGGGCCGAGGACGCGCTCGAGGCGGAGGTCGGTGCCCGTCCGGACATCTCCTGCCCCGATGACCTCGAGGCCGAGGTGGGCGCGGAAGCCCGCTGCACGCTCACCGTGGACGGCGACACCGAGGAGTACGGGGTGACGGTCACCGTGACCTCGGTCGAGGGCGACACCGCCAACTTCGACGTCCAGGTGGACGACGAGCCGGTGGGGTGACTCGCAGATCGCGCCCGTCGCACGGCCTCGGCAGGATGCGCCCGTGGAGACTCCCGCCCGCGCCGATCTGCTGATCGCCGATGCCGAGCTCGTGGCGACCGTCGACGTGACCCGCCGCGAGATCGCCGGCGGCTGGGTGGCGATCACCGACGGGGCGATCAGCGGGCTCGGCGGGCCGGCCGATGCGACGCCGGACGCCGTTCGGACCGTCGACGCGCGGGGCTGCCTGGTGACGCCTGGCCTGGTCAACACCCACCACCACCTGTACCAGAACCTGACCCGCGCCTTCGCGCCCGCGCTGACCGGCGGCCTCTTCGACTGGCTGGTGACGCTCTACCCGCTGTGGGCACGGCTGGACGAGGGGGCCGCCTACGTCAGCGCCTACGTCGGGCTGGTGGAGCTGGCGCTGTCGGGTTGCACCACCTCGACCGACCACCTCTACGTGCACCCGGCCGGTGCCGGCGACCTGATCTCCGCCGAGATCGCCGCCGCCCGCGACCTGGGCGTCCGGTTCTCCCCCACCCGCGGCTCGATGTCGCTGTCGGTCAAGGACGGCGGGCTGCCGCCGGACTCCGTCGTCCAGGACGACGACGAGATCCTCGCCGACTCCCGGCGACTGGTGGACGCCCACCACGATCGCTCGCCGCTGGCGATGACCCGTATCGCCCTGGCGCCCTGCTCGCCGTTCAGCGTCTCGACCGGCCTCATGGCCCGGACCGCGGAGCTGGCCGAGCAGCTCGACGTCCGGCTGCACACGCACCTGTGCGAGACCCGGGACGAGGAGGCGTTCTGCCTGGCCACGTTCGGCCGCCGTCCGGTCGACTACCTCGCCGACGTGGGCTGGATGACCGACCGGACCTGGCTGGCGCACGTCGTCTGGCCCTCGTCGGACGAGGTGAACCGGCTGGGCGCCGCGCGGGTGGGGGTGGCGCACTGCCCGTCGTCCAACATGATCCTCGGCAGCGGCCTCGCTCCGGTGCTCGAGCTGCAGGCCGCGGGCGCGCCCGTCGGGCTGGGTGTGGACGGGTCGGCCTCGGCGGACTCGGCATCGCTGTGGCTGGAGGCACGCACCGCCATGCTGCAGGGGAAGCTGCGCAACGGGGCGGCGGCGATGGATGCTCGGACGGCGCTGGAGATGGCCACCCGCGGCGGCGCCGCCTGCCTCGGCCGGGCCGGTGAGATCGGCGAGCTGTCGGTCGGCGCGTGCGGTGACCTGGTGGTGTGGGGCCTGGACGGCGTCCGGTTCGCCGGCGCGCTGTCGGACCCGGTCGAGGCCTGGCTGCGCTGCGGACCGGTGTCGGCCCGGCACACCGTCGTCGGCGGGCGGCTGGTCGTCGAGGACGGCGCCCCGGTGCACGCGGGACTGGACGAGCAGCTCGCCGTCCACCGCCGGATCTCCGCCCGCATCCAGGCATAGGTACCTTTACCTGCGGGTTCGGCTCCAGAACACAGGTATAGGTTCCTTTGCCTACGGGCCCCTACAGGGCGGCGGCGAGGGCGTCGAGGTCGTCGAGGGTGACGTCGAGGTGCGGGGACACCCGCAGCACCGGGCCGGTCATCTCACCGGGGGCCCGCTCCGGACCGATCGCGCTGACCACGACGCCGTGCTCGGTCAGCAGCTGGCTGCGGACGCTGACGACGTCGACCCCGTCCGGTGGTCGCAGCGTCGTCGTCGCCGTCGGCTCGTCGACCGGCTCGACGACCTGCCAGCCGCCGACGCCGTGCAGCAGCTCGCGCGTGGTGCGCCCGATGGACGCCAGCCGTTGCCGGACGCGGTCGGGGCCTCCGGCGAGGTGCTCGCCGACCGCCACGACGAGGCCCACCCGGCCGGCGACGTGCGCCTCGCCGGACTCGAAGGCGCGCATCGGTGGGACGCCCTCCGGCTCGGGCAGCACGGGCGTCAGCTGGGCGGCCAGCGGCGGCCGCACGCACAGCACCCCGACGCCGCGGGGACCGGCCAGCCACTTGCGCGAGGTGCCGTAGACGACGTCCGCGCCGAGATCGACGTCGGCATGCCCCAGCGACTGCGCGGCGTCCAGCACCAGGGGTACGCCCGCGGCCCGGCAGAGCGCCGCGACCTCGGCGCCCGGCTGCAGCACCCCCCGGTGGCTGGGCACGTGCGTGAGGTGCACGAAGGACGGCGGATCGGCCGCGAGCAGACGCGCCACGCCGTCGACGTCGGCCCGGCCCAGCCCGTCGACCGGCAGCGGCTCCGGCCGCAGCCCGTACGCGCGCAGCTGGGCGATGTTCGGCGCGTACTCCCCGGGCAGGCAGGCGACGCGCGAGCCGGCGGGCAGCCGCCAGCCGGTGAGCAGGGCGACCAGCGCGGCCTGCGCCGACTCGACGAACGCGACGTCGGCGGCTGCCATCCCGGCCAGCCCACCGATCACCGACCGGCCCTGCTGGAGCAGGTCGTCCGCCGTTGCCTCGGCCACGTACCCACCGAGTTCCGCCTCGTGCCGGGCGTGGTGCGCCGTGGCCTCGAGCGTCCGGTGGCTCTGCCGGCTGCAGGCCGCGCTGTCCAGGTGCCGGCCGGCCGGCCGCGGCCGCGCCTTCCGCCAGGAGGCGGCGAGATCCTCGTGCAGCAAGCTCACGGGAGCAGGCCAGGTGTGCGCGTCACTCAGGCGTCCAGCTCACCGCGGGCGACCGAGACGCCCGAGTGGGTCGGGTCGCCGTCGAGCGGCTCCACGGAGACGTCGACCAGCGGGAACTGCTCCAGGTCCAGGCCGGCGGGCAGCTCGACGGTCTGGGTTCCGGGCCGGACGACGCCGAGCGGCACCATGCCGACGACGTCGCGGTCGATCAGCCAGATCTCGTAGTAGCCGTCGTCCAGTTCGGGCGCGTCGAGGTCGACCTCGACCACCCGGGAACCGTCGGCCTGCTCGATCACCTCGGCGCGGCCGGACGCGTCGTTCTCTGCCAGGGGGGCGAGGGCGACGGCGGTCACGGGTTCGCCGTCCTCCTGGTTCTGCACCACCGCGATCGCCCCGGCACCGACCACGGCCCCGGTCACGACTGCGGCGGCCACGAGGAGCACACGACGCCGGCGCGACGTGAACGGCAGCACCTCGGCGTCCTGCGGCTCCTCGACCACGGAGACCGGTGCCGGGACGGCGTCCACCCGCGGCGTCGCCGAGACACCGGTCACGGCGGCGATGGCGTCCCAGACGCCCGGCGGCGGGGCCACCGGCGGGCCGGGGGCGGCCAGCTTCGGGACGGCGACGGCGTCGACGGCCCGCTGGAGGGACGCGACCTCCGCCCGGCACTGCTCGCACCCGGCGAGGTGGGCGGCGTCGTCGGCCGGCAGGGGCTCGCGGAGCGCGGCGAGCGCCAACTGCTCAGGCGTGCAGTGCTGCACCGTCCACCTCCAATCTCGTCCTCAGGCGTTCGAGCGTGCGGCGGATATGGGATTTGACGGTCCCCAACGGGATCCCGGTGCGGGCGGCGATCTGGGCGTGCGTGAGGTCCTCGAAGAACGCCAGCTCGATGATGCCGCGCTGCGGCTGGCCCAGGAGGTCCAGTTCCTCGAGCACCAGGACGCGGTCGGCGACCTGCGTGTCGATGCCGGAGGTGACGCGGTCCGCCGGCGCGGCCTGCGCCTCCGACATCGCCGCCTCCGTCTCGCGGCGCTGCCGGTCGCGCTTCGCCCACGTGTCGGCGATCTTGTGCCGCGCCACGCCCACCAACCAGCCCGGCAGCGGCCCCTTGTCGGGCCGGTAGCCCGCACGGCCGGTCCAGGCGGAGACGAAGGTCTGCTGGGTGACGTCCTCGGCATCCGGCCCCGGGCCGAACGCCCGGATCGCCATGCCGTGGATCTGGCCGGCCCACCGCTCGTAGGCCAGGGCGAGCGCCTGCTCGTCGCCCGCGGCGAAGCGCCGGCCGACCTCCCGGTCGTCCGGTTCCGGGGCGCCGTGCTGCGCCTTCCCCGGATCCGTCACCACGGCCCGAACGCTACCCATGCGGGCGGGACGGATGGCGAGCAACTCGCTCACGACACGGGTAGGGCACCGATGACCCGGTCGCCCTGGAGGGAGGCCCCGAACTCGGCTGCAGGATGGACGACGGTGCGGAGAAACGAGCCGACCCTGCTCACACGAGCGTCCTTCCTGGCGGAGGTGCCTGCAGTCCTCCTTCGGTCGGCCGGACGAGAATGGATGCGATCAGCCCGAACTTCCCCCGGGCCCGCGCCTACTGAGGGACCGAGAGGGAAACCCCGAAGTCGCCAGCGGGGTCGGTCCACCAGTGCGTCGATGTCAGCCCTGCGGCGGCGAGCTCTTCCTCCACCCGCTCCTGGCGGAACTTCGCCGATACCTCGGTGCGCATCTCCTCCCCAGCGGCGAACGGAACGTCGAGGCCGAGCCCGGCGACATGGACGGTCTGCTCGACCCGGGACCGGAGGCGCATCTCGATCCACTCCTCGCTGGGGTCCCACACCGCCACGTGCTCGAAGGACGACGGGTCGAACCGGGCGCCGAGCTCCCGGTTGAGCACGGACAGCACATTGCGGTTGAACTCGGCGGTGACGCCAGCCGAGTCGTCGTACGCACGCACGAGCCGGCCGGCGTCCTTGACCAGGTCGGTGCCGAGCAGGAACGAGTCGCCGGGCTCCAGCGTGGCGGCCACCTCGGCGAGGAAGGCCGCTCGCAGCTGTGGCTCCAGGTTGCCGATCGTCGATCCGAGGAAGGCCACCATGCGCCGGCCGGCACGCGGCAGTTCGCCGAGGTGCATCGTGAAGTCGCCGACCACCGCCTCGACCTCGACGCCCGGGTACTCCGCGGTGATCGACTCGCCGGCCGCACGGAGGACCGACGGGTCGACGTCGCACGGCACGAACCGGGTCAGCGTCCCCGCGTCCCGCAGCGCGGTCAGCAGCAGGCGGGTCTTCTCCGACGTCCCGCTGCCGAGCTCCACCAGCACCTCTGCCCGGGATGCCGCCGCGATCTCCCCGGCTCGGGCCGCGAGGATCGCCCGCTCGGCGCGCGTCGGGTAGTACTCCGGCAACCGGGTGATCTCGTCGAACAGGACGCTGCCCCGCTCGTCGTAGAACCACCGCGGAGGAAGTGACTTCGGCATCGCGGTGAGGCCGGTCAGGGCATCGGCTCGCAGCGCGGCCGTGGCCTCACCCGGGGCGAGATGGTTGGTCAGCGAGATGGTCACGCAGGCTCCAGCGGGGTCAGGAGGACGCCGTCCGGCGTCACCTCGATCAGATGGTGGTCGGGGATGTCCGACCAGGCCGGGTCGTCGTCCCAGGGCTCGCTGGCCAGCGCCGTTCCCTCGGCGGTGACCAGGACCGACAGCGTGTCGCCCCAGGTCGTGGCCAGCAGCCGGTGGCCATCGGCCACCAGCAGGTTCAGCCGGGCACCGGGATCGCCGGCGGCGACCTCCCGGACGACGTCAGCGATGGCCGACAGCCCGCGGTCGAAGACCAGCGCGGCCAGGAGGGCGCTGTCGACCGTCGATTCCGCGTCCCGGACCGGGGGCAAGGCGGCACGGTCCACCCGGCCGTTGTGGGAGAGCAGCACCCGGCCGTCGGTGAAGGGAGCGACGGCGCTCTCCTCCAGAGGCATGCCGACGGTGGCCGAGCGGACGGCGGCCAGCACGCAACCCGACCGCAGCACCGGTGCCACCGAGGCGAACGATGGGTCCGCCCACAGCGGCCGCGCGGAGCGCCACCGGACGGGCTCGTCGCGCCCCTCGGCGTAGAAACCCACGCCCCAGCCGTCGGCGTTGACGGTGCCGTACCGCTGTCGGCGGGGGGCATAGGACTGCACCAGGAGCGAGGACGGCGGTTGCAGCACGAGGTCGGCGACCGACCGCGGTCGCCCCAGCCACGCGAGGTGACGGCACACGGATCAGACGTCCCACGCCAGGCGGACGCCGCTGAAGATCTGGCGGCGGTATGGGTGGTCCCAGTTGCGGAAACTGGGGCGGACGATCGTCGCTGCCACCGCCCACGACCCGCCGCGGAGGACCCGGTAGTCCCCGCCGAAGAAGGGGGCGGAGTAGTCGGCGTAGAGCATCGGCAGGAACCCCGGCCACGGCTGGAACGGCGAGGACGTCCATTCCCACACCTCACCCATCAGCTGTTCGACGCCGTACGCCGACGCCCCGGCCGGATAGGCGCCCACCGGCGCGGGCCGCAGTGCGCCGCCGCCCAGGTTGGCCAGCGCGTCGGTCGGTTCCGCCGATCCCCAGGGAAAGCGGCGCCGGCGTCCGGTCACCGGGTCCCACGTCGCCGCCTTCTCCCACTCGACCTCGTTGGGAAGTCGGGCGCCGGCCCAGGCGGCGTAGGCCTCGGCCTCGAAGAATGTGACGTGCTGGACCGGTTCGTCCGGCGGCAGCGCCTCCGCGATCCCGAAACGGGTGCGGGTGCCGTCGGCCGCCCAGAATTGGGGCCGCTCCAGGTCGGCGTCCAGCCGGTGCTGCCAGCCGCGCGGGGACCACCAGCGCGGCGAGCCGTACCCGCCGTCGGCGACGAACTGGGCGTACTCGTCGTTGGTGACCGGCACCCGGCCGATGCGGAACGCCGGGACGTCCACGGCGTGGGCGGGCCGCTCGTTGTCCAGGGAGAACGGCTCGTCGGCGGCGTCGACGCCGACCACGAACTCGCCGCCCGGCACCAGGACCGACGTGCCGGCCAGGCCGGATCTCCCGGGCGGCAGGACCGTGCCCGGGCCCAGCAGCGGCGGGCCGACCCTGAGGTTGAGCGCCTGCAGCATGGTCTCGTCGTGCTGCTGCTCGTGGCTGACCACCATGGCGAAGTCGAACGGATCGCCGTCGTCGGCCACGCCCAGCGTCTCCAGCCGGTCCAGCACCCGGCCGCGCACCTCGCGGCCGAAGGCGCGAGCCTCCACCGGGGGCAGCAGCGGCAGGCGGGCGCGCACCGCACGCGGCTGGGTGAACGCGTCGTACAGGGACTCGACGTCCGGCGGCAGAAGGCCGGGTCGGCCGGCATCGCCGCCGCGCAGGAGCCACAGGTCCTCCTGCTGGCCGATGTGGGCGAGATCCCAGACCAGCGGACTGAGCAGCGGGGTGTGCTGGTGCAGCAGCTCGGGGTCGTCGTGGTCGGTGAGCAGCAGGGTGCGGTCGCGGGCGGCCGTCAGATCGGCGGCGAGGCGTTCGCGGTGATCGGTCATCTGTCGGTCTCCGTCCCGGCGATGGTGGCTTCGAGGAAGGCGGCCGGATCGTTGCCGACCTCGGTCCGCAAGGCGTCCCCGGGGCTGCAGCCGTTCCGGACGAGGGCGGTCAGGGCCTCGACCTCCGCCTGCAGCTCCGGCGGGACGGCGGGTCCGGCGGCGGACAGGCAGTCGAGGGCGGCGACCCGCAGCGCGTCGTCCGTCAGGCCCAGCCGGGCCGCACGGTTCCAGGCGCCGGTCACCGGAGCCGTGGCCGTCCAGGCTCGATCGGCGGCGGCGGGGTCGTCGAGCAGCGCCGCGGTCACCGCGGCCAGCGCCGGCCACCACGGCTCGGGCGCGGCGTCCAGATACCGGATCTCGAGGTAGCCGCGCAGCCGGACCGGCGGGAACAGCGTCGTCAGGTGGGCATCCAGATCGGCCGCGGTCGGTCGCCGCCCGCCCAGGGGCACCGCACCGGTCACCCACTCGGCGAAGGAGACCCGGTTACGGACCGCCTCCGTGCCGTCGGTGGACCCGCGGAACAGCATGACCGGTGCGGCGAGCGCGTAGGTGGCCCACTCGGCGGCCGGGTCGTGTCGGCCGAGCAGCGGGCCGCAGCGGCTCTGGTCGAGGTCTCCCCATACCTGCTGACGGGTCGAACGCCAGCCGGTGTCGCGGCCGGCCAGCAGGGGGGAGCAGGCCGAGACCGCGACGAGCACGGGACCGAGCCGGTGCGCGAGGGTGACGCGATCGCGCCAGCCGGCGGGCGGCCCGGCGTCAAGGTTGACCTGCAGTGCGGCCGTCGAGGTCATCATGGCCAGGCCGGCGGCAGCGCAGCCCACGGCCGAGAAGTGGCTCTCCATGGCGGCGTAGCGCGGTACCGGGCTGACGCGACACGGTGGGCGTAACGGGTCGGCGCCGAGGAGAGCTGTGCCGAGCCGTTCGTGAGCGAGCGCGGTGGTCAGCGCGGCGCGGTCGGAGCGGAGCGCGGTCACCGCGGCACCGACGTCCGGGGCCGGTGGGCCGGACAGCTCCAGCTGCCCCCCCGGTTCGACGGTGAGGCGGCTGCCGCCGGGCCACGCCCCCACACCGTCGACGGCGGCCTGCACCCGCGGCCACGGCACCCGGCTCCGAGGGCTGTCGAGGTCGACCAGGTGGGCTTCCAGTTCGAGGCCGATCCGGCCGACGGTGCCCGGCCGCAGCGCATCGCGGGTGACGTGCTCGACGGCTTGGTCGAGGTCGAGGACGTGCTCGGATCCGCAGGTCAGCGTTCCGGTGCTCGCGGCCATGGGGCCACCCCCTCCAGGTCCGGACCGGTCGAGGATCGACCGCGGGTCGGTGCGGGGGCGGCCCACGTTCGGCCGTCCTCGACTCCATCGTGCACGACCGCAGCGTCCGGGCAAACCGGGACCGCGCTCGATCGAGGTTCAGGAGAAGATGCCCGGATGGCTTCCGACCGCGACCGCGACGCCGAGGGCCGGGCCCGCAGCGCCCGCCCCCGGGACGCGCTGGGCCGGCCGCTGCCCTACGGCACGGTCGGCGAGGAGCGGGCGCCCGAGGGGATCGTCCGCGAGCCGGGTCGGGCACTCAGCGAGGCGCAGGAGCTGCTGGACGCCCGCCGGCCCTTCCACGCCCACGAGGTGCTCGAGGACGCGTGGAAGTCAGCGCCCGACCAGGAGCGGCAGCTGTGGCGCGGGCTGGCGCAGCTCGCCGTGGGGCTCACGCACGCCGCACGGGGCAACAGCCGCGGAGCGGCGACCCTGCTCGAACGCGGCGCCGGCACCATCGCGCCCTACGCCGAGGCGCCTCCGCACGGCATCGACGTGCCCGGGCTCGGGACGTGGGCGCGGGCGCTGGCCGCGGAGGCCGCGGCCGGGACGGCGGACCTCGACGTCCGCCCGCCCCGGCTGCGCGGCTGAGTCGTACCGCTGACGTCTGGCCGTCGTCCCCGGAGCGGAGCAGACTCCGGAGTCGTGAGGACCTTCGAGGCCGTGGCCAGGATCGAGGCGAGCCCTGACGACGTGTGGGCCCTGCTCACCGACGTCGGCAGCTGGCGGGACTGGAACTCCGGTGTCGACCGGGTGGAGGGCCGGATCACCCTCGGGGAGCCGATCACCGTCTACGCGACCATGATCCGCAACCGGCCCTTCTCGGCGACCGTCACCGAGATCCGTCCCCGCGAGGCGATGCGCTGGCGCGGCGGGCTGCCGGGCGGTCTCGCCGTCATCGAGCGCACCTACTCCCTCGACGCGCAGGAGGACGGCGGCACGGTGCTCACCGTCCGCGAGGTCCACTCCGGCCCGCTCGCCGGGCTGCTCGGCCGGAGCACGCCGGACCTCAACCCGTCCTTCCGCCAGTTCTGTGCCGGCCTCAAGGCGAAGGCCGAGGGGCGTATCTCACGCCCCTCCACCTGACCGGGTTCGGTCGGGTGCCACCCACCGGTGAGACGATGGACGCCGCCATGAGCACCGAAACCGCGCCCGCCGCCGGCGCCGCCGAGCCCGTCCCCACCGCCGTCCCCCGGGGGCCGGTGACCTCCGCGTCGTACTCGATCACCGTTCGGCTCACCTCCGACGGCGACCCGGCCAGCATCGGCCGCATCGCCACCGCCGTGGGCACCGCCGGTGGCGCCGTCACCGCGATCGATGTGGTGGACAGCCGCCCCGACGGGCTCACCATCGACGTCACCTGCTCCGCGGCCGACGCCGCGCACTCCGAGGAGATGGTCGCCGCGCTGCGCGCCGTCCCGGGGGTGAAAGTGCGCAAGGTCAGCGACCGCACGTTCCTCCTGCACCTCGGCGGCAAGCTCGAGGTCGCCTCCAAGGTGCCGCTGAAGACCCGCGACGACCTGTCGATGGCCTATACGCCCGGCGTCGCGCGGGTCTGCCTCGCGCTGGCAGACCACCCCGAGGACGTCCGCCGGCTCACGATCAAGGGCAACACGGTCGCCGTCGTCACCGACGGCTCCGCCGTCCTCGGCCTCGGTGACATCGGCCCGGGTGCGGCGATGCCGGTCATGGAGGGCAAGGCGGCGCTGTTCAAGCGCTTCGCCGACATCGACGCCTGGCCGATCTGCCTGGACACGCAGGACGTCGACGAGATCGTGCGCACCGTGGAACTCATCGCCCCCGGCTTCGGCGGCATCAACCTCGAGGACATCGCCGCTCCGCGCTGCTTCGAGATCGAGAAGCGGCTGCGCGACAAGCTCGACATCCCGGTCTTCCACGATGACCAGCACGGGACGGCGATCGTCGCCCTGGCCGCGCTGAAGAACGCACTGCGCGTGGTCGACAAGCAGCTCGCCGACGTGAAGATCGTGGTGGCCGGGGGCGGCGCGGCCGGGACGGCGATCGTCCACCTGCTGCTCAAGGCGGGGGCGGGCCAGGTGCTCGTGTGGGACCGCGAGGGCATCCTGTCCCCCGACGACGACCGGCTGGGCCCGGCGAAGCGTGACCTCGCGGAGCGGACCAACCCCGCCGGCCTGCGGGGCGAGCTCCCCGACGCGCTCGACGGCGCGGACGTCTTCATCGGGGTGAGCGCGGGCAACGTGCTCGCCGTGGAGGACCTGGCCCGCATGGCGTCGGACGCCGTCGTGTTCCCGATGGCCAACCCGACGCCCGAGGTCGACCCGGTGCGGGCCCGGCAGCACGCGGCGATCGTGGCTTCGGGCCGCTCGGACCTGCCCAACCAGATCAACAACGTGCTGGCGTTCCCCGGCGTCTTCCGGGGGCTGCTCGACGCCCGGGCCACCGAGATCAGCGACGGGATGCTGCTCGCGGCGGCGGACGCGCTGGCCGCCGTCGTCAAGGACGACCAGCTGAACGCGAACTTCATCATCCCCAGCGTCTTCGACTCCGCCGTCACCACCGCGGTGGCCGCCGCGGTCGCCGACCAGGCCCGCCACGAGCCCGGGGCGACCGTCGAGGTCAGCGGCATCGAGACCACCAAGGCCTGACACCGGGCACTCCTGGGGCGTTCCTCGGGCTGGGGGGTCCTGCAGAAGCCCGAAAGCACGGACAACACCCCAGGAGCGGGCCCAGGGGGGCTCTCGGCGCCGAGAGTCCCCTGATCGGGGACGGCGCAGCGCGCGGGAAACGGGGATGATCGTCGGGTGCCCGAGTTGCCCGAGGTGGAGGCGCTGGCCGCGTTCCTGCGCGAGAACGCCGTCGGCCACGTGCTGGCGCGCGCCGACCTCGCCGCCGTCCAGGCGATCAAGACCTTCGACCCGCCGCTGAGCGCGCTCGGCGGCCTCGAGATCACCGGCGCGAGCCGGCACGGCAAGTTCCTCGACCTCGACGTCTCCGGCCTGCACCTCGTCGTCCACCTGGCGCGCGCCGGCTGGCTGCACTGGCGCACCGGTCTGCCTCCCGCTCCGCCGAAGCCGGGCAAGGGGCCGCTCGCCCTGCGTGTCCACCTCGACGACGGCAACGGCTTCGACCTCACCGAGCAGGGCACCCGCAAGGGGCTGGCCATCTACGTCGTCCGGTCGCCGTCCGAGGTGCCCGGGATCGCCCGTCTGGGACCGGACGCCCTCGAGGTCGACCGCGAGCAGTTCGCGGCGATCCTGAAGAGCCGTTCTGGGCAGCTCAAGGGGGCGCTCACCGATCAGACGCTGATCTCCGGGATCGGCAACGCCTACTCCGACGAGATCCTGCACGCCGCGCGGCTCTCGCCGTTCAAGGGCGCCGACAAGCTCAAGGACGACGAACTGGTCCGTCTCTTCGACGCGGTGCGGGCCACGCTGACCGACGCCCTGGACCGGCAGCGCGGGCAGAAGGCCGCGACGATGAAGGGCGAGAAGCGCTCCGGGCTGATGGTGCACGCCCGCACCGGCCTGCCCTGCCCGGTCTGCGGCGACACCGTGCGCGAGGTCAGCTTCGCCGACACCTCGCTGCAGTACTGCCCGACCTGTCAGACCGGTGGCAAGCCGCTGGCCGACCGGCGGATGTCCAAGCTCTTGCGCTGAGGATCAGCCCGGGAGCAGGGACAGCAGCCGCGTCATCGTCCGGGCCAGCACGGAGCTGCCCACCCCGGCGTCTGCGTGGGAGTCGGGTGCCGCGGAGCCGACCGCCGTCCACCAGTCGACCAGCGCGGGCAGGTCCAGCACGTCGATCCGCTCGCCCGGCCGGGGGACGACGACCTGCGCGCCGGTCCGCCCGGCGGCGGCCAGCAGCCGCTGCACGGGCTCGGCCCACCGGTGGAACGCCAGGTTGAACGTCGCCCAGTGGATCGGCACCAGCACCCGCCCACCGAGATCGCCGTGCGCGCGCATCGCCTCCTCGGGATCCATGTGGATGGCGTGCCACGCGTCGTTGTAGGCCCCGATCGGCAGCAGCGTCAGGTCGAACGGACCGAACCGTGCCCCGATCCCGGCGAACGCGGGCGTGTATCCGGTGTCGCCGCCGAAGAAGACCCGATGCCGCGGCCCGGTGATCGTCCATGACGCCCACAGGGTGGTGTCGCGGTGGAAGTAGCGGCCGGAGA